>NZ_JBATWY010000213.1:0-1511 GCF_049672945.1 Haloferula sp.
GCATTCAGGGGCCTCACAGGTTTTGCCCTGTAAGAAACGCCCCGATTGCCGGTTGAGACTGGGTATTCACCTCCCGGATACCGCTGGGTTTCCCCCGATCGGAACGCGAGCTTCAGCTCGCTCTTCCCGGGGTTGATCAGCGAGCTGAAGCTCGCGTTCCGATTCGGCTTCGGCGGTGGGTTCTGTCATGGAATGACTGCGGATCCGCTCACGAAAGTCCGTTCCCAGTGGAGGCGGCGGATTGCACTTCGACCAGCCCTCGCTATGGTAACTGTATGCGTTTCCTCGTCGCCGCCCTGATTGTGCTAGTCGCTGCCTGTGCCCCTTCGACACCCGAGACCCGGATCGAAGCGAATCGTGCTGCCTATCAGGCACTTAGCGCTCGACAGCAAACCCTCGTGAGCCAAGGACAGATTGAAGAAGGCATGCCATCCCAAGCGGTATACATCGCGTGGGGCCGTCCAGGTCGGGACTACATCGGCGAAGACGAAGGAACCGCCACACGAGTCTGGGAGTACACTGGCGCGCAGCCAGTCTACTCGACCAACTATGCTGCCGGCTACGGATATGGGTATGGACGCTACGGGGGCTATGGTCGCTACCGGAGAGGAGCATACTATGGGTATGACATTTCGCCGCAGGTGACCTACGTCCCCTACCGAAAAGCTTCCGTCTGGTTCCGCAATGACCGCGTGACAAAATGGGAGCGCACACGTTGACAAAAATAATCTCTCTCCCGAAGCCCCGGCTTGATGCCTCAGGGATTCTGCGCTATTTCCACCCACAACCATGAAACGTCCTCTCCTTCTTGTCCTTGCCGCAGCGGCAATCGCTCTACCGAGCTGTGAAATGCCGATGGCCACCGGTTCAGGCGTTGCCGCCTATCAGGCCTATGATCGACCTGCCAAACTACCGAGCAATCCTTCCAACGTTCGTGTAAAGGTATCCACCTCACGGCAACGTGTCTATGTGATGGAAGGCGACACTCCGCTGCTGGTCATGCCAGTGTCTGTGGGCACCGCCAGCACGCCGACGCCGAAGGGCAGTTTCCGTATTTACAAAAAGGAGCACTACCGACGGGCCGTCAGCCACGGCATCGCCTACTCCGGCAGCAATGCCAGGCGAACCCTTATTGGAAAGCGCCCATCCGGATGGTCTTTCAAAGGTACCCCGATGCCCTACTGGTGCGAGTTCAAGCCCGCCTATGGATTCCATACGGGATGGGTCAAGCACACCCCCTGCACCCACGGCTGCATCCGAATGCATGAGAACCTTGCCCCCAAATTCTTCCGTCTCGTTTCCAACGGCACGCCGGTGAATATCGCAACGACCCAGCCTGAAGACGCCAAATACGGAAATATCCCGCTTCCTCCTGATGCTGGCCCTCTTCCCGACTACTCGCTGCAGTATTACCTCGGTGACGGCTACTTCACGCAACACAAGAAGCCATCGTACAACTGAGATCTCTCAGCGAAGATTTTCCCAAAACGCCCCGCCGGAAACGGCGGGGC
>NZ_JBATWY010000214.1:0-43550 GCF_049672945.1 Haloferula sp.
CTCCAACACAACCGCTGATAGGCGTCGCTGTCTCACGCCTTGTTCGGCTTGCCGGTGTTGCCTAGGAGGTCCGAAGTTCCCTCCGAGCCAGCAGCACTACCGGCAAATATCAATAGGTTAGAGTGGCCTCATTGATTCGGAATGTCCGGCCCATCATCAATGCGAGTTGTCGTCCTAGAATCTCGATCCACTCTCGTCTCTCTTCCCATGCGTGAACGAACCCGCCCATCCTCAGAGGCTCACTATCCCAGTGTAGTTCAAGGAACCCGTTTCCATCTCTCGCATCCTTTACGGGTTGAAGAATGACTTCAGAGGATCGGTCTAGGTGAATCCAGTCCGAACCAAGCGGGCTTTGAATTCCAGCGAGCCCAAGTCGACGGTCTATAACTGCAACCAGAAGGTCCGATCCGTCGTGCCTCCCATCCTTCATTCCTGCCAAGATGCCGAGCGACTCGGGCAAGACTCTAGGGGTTGAAATGCAGATAGAGTTCCCGCGGTCGGATGGAAGGGCTAGAGAGAACGAATCCATTTTTTGCCGAACGTCGATGGTGAGGCGATCCCGGTAACCGAATCGGGAAGGCTACGGACAGCCAAGCAGCTTCCGAAGCTGGCGGCAAGAACGTAACAAAGCCGCTGAAAGGGGTCGCCTCAACCGCCTTGTTAGGTGTTCTTGATTCTTGCGCTATCGGCGGCCATGCGAAGGCAGGTGAACGTGCAATACTCGTCTGAAGGTGGTCTGGAATCGGCCTCTGCGCCAGCGAGCCATGTGTCTAGGCGATCATCCCACGAATCAAGGAATTCGATCAACTCGGTCCGTTCGTGGTCAGTGAGGCTTTCGACCATCTCCTCGCGGTAAATGTCGTCACCAACGCCATACCTCTCTGCGAGTGGAGCCAACGAATGGAATTCTTCGGGAACTTTACTGAGATCCAGTTTCGGCGGTATTGCCGCAGGGTCATCGAAGGTCTTCATTTCTTCACCTAACGATTGAGCTGAGGCGATCCCGGTGACCTCACCGGGAAGGCTGCGAACATCCAATCAGCTTCCGAAGCTGGCGGCAAGAACGCAACAAAACCGCTGATAGGGGTCGCCCTCCAGCGCCTTGTTCTCCGATTGTTGTTTAGACCGGTATGGCGACGGAGCTCTCAGAAGAGGAACGACCTGGGATAAAGCCACACTCGATAATCAGCCAGATAAGTCCGGCAACAGGGACTAGGCCGATCAACAATAACCAACCTGAGCGCCCCCGATCTCGAAGCCTTCGCAGCGATACCGCAACCGTGAGCCACAGAACAACCGTCACCAAGACCAGCAACGATACAAGCATGGGCGGTTGCAACGAACCCTCATCAAGTGCCGGAATGATCAGGGATAAGATTAGGCATTGGGCAACGAACTCGGAGACTAGCGTGACGATCCACCACTCAGAACGTGAGGCGTCACCTTTTGGTGAGAATAGCTTCGTGATCATAGTATTTTCTGGAGAACGTCAGAGAACAGGCGATCCCGACCCATATGGCGGGGCTCCGATTCTCGTTGCCGGATGTAAGCACCAAAACCGTATCGTAACAAGGCCGCTGAGAGGGGTCGCCTGATTCGGCTTGTTCGGCTTGTTTGTCGTCTTCTTACGAGCGTGCAGCAATATAGGCAATAAGCGCGAGCGCAGGGGCAACTCCTGAAATCAGGACGAGGGACAAAATCGGCGTAAATTCCTCTGTCGGATCAATCATGACCCTTCCCGCAATCAGAAGCGACATGAGGCCAGCTCCGCCGACTGAGTAGAACCACACCCAGACCATCCAATCCGGGAGTCCACTGTTCACCTTCCCGTAGCCAACCGTCCAACTTAGTAGCTGGGCGATCCATGCTATCGTCGTCAGCGAAAGAATCAAAATCGACGCCGCGCGCAATACAGGGCGATCTGCGAGGAGTTTCATTTCTGCCGAACGTTTGAGGAATGGCGCGGCGATGAGAAGCTTCGAATTCAACAAAGCGGCTTATTCGCCGTCGCCATGTCCGTCTTGTTCGGCTGCTTTTTGTTCTTGTTCTAGAAGCTGTAGTGCGACCCGAAGTTCATCGATCGAGCCGGGAAACGGAGCGATTCGGGGGTACATCACACCAAGTTCGGGGTCGTCCACACTATTGAAGCACCAAGCTACTTCGCCTAAGCTTTCGGGCTCGAAGGGCTGGACCCTGCCCTTGGTGTTTGGTGGGTGGATCGTCTTGAACCAGAAAACGGCTATCCGCTCTGGCGGCTCGTACCCCGAAGGAACTTTGATGAAATCCTCTAGGCTGATTTCCGCCCAATAGAGTTCTCTGGTAGGATTTACTTCGGACGGGAGGTCCTTTGAGAACCCGGCGATTCTCTTCCAATTCGTTATTTTCCCAGTAGCGATGGTGTCGTTGACCTCCGCATATGCTCGAACAGTAAAGTCAATCTCGGCTCCAACTAGAGCCGTAGAGCAAAGGGAGAGGGTCAGTATCCATAGCGATTTCATGGCACGGTGTGAAAAGGGGGTCAGTCAAGGTTTTTAACCCTATTCTTGTGGCGGTGCAGGCGAAACCCAGAGGTAGCTTAAACCCGGCGCTCCATCTCCAGAACTCAAACCGGCATCGGGAAGGCGCGCATGAATTCGTGCACGCGGTCGCGCAGGGCGTGAAGCTTGGCTTCATCCCCGACCGATTGAAGCGCTTCATTGATGAAGTCGGCCACTTGTTGGATGTCGGATTCCTTCATCCCGCGAGTCGTCACCGCCGGCGTTCCAATTCGAATGCCGCTTGGCTTCATCGGGGTGCCTGTGTCGAAGGGAATCGAATTCTTGTTCACCGTGATCCCCGCTTCATCGAGAGTCGTCGAAGCCACGGAACCATTCAGGTCCTTCGAACGCAGGTCGACCATCAGCACATGGTTGTCCGAACCACCGGACACCACCCGGAAGCCGTGCTCCGTGAGGCGTGTGGCCATCGCCTGCGAGTTCTTCACGACCTGCTTCTGATAGCCCTTGAATTCGTCCTTGAGCGCCTCACCAAAGCAAATGGCCTTGGCGGCAATCACATGCATCAGCGGTCCACCCTGAATGCCCGGGAAAACCTGCGAGTCGATCTTCTTCGCGAATTCCTCCTTGCAGAGAATGATGCCACCACGCGGTCCGCGCAGCGACTTGTGGGTCGTCGACGTGACGAAATCCGCGTGAGGAAACGGACTCGGATGCACCCCGGCCGCCACCAGTCCGGCAATGTGCGCCATGTCGACGAAGAGATAGGCGCCCACTTCACGAGCGATCTCACCCATTCTTTCGAAATCAATGACCCTCGAGTAGGCGCTGGCCCCACAAGTGATCAAAGCCGGCTTGGTCTCGCGGGCAAGTTCGGCAAGGTGATCATAATCGATCCGCTCATCTTCCTGAGACACCCCGTAGTGGGTGACCTCATAGAATTTTCCGGAGAAGTTCGCCTTGTGGCCATGGGTCAGGTGACCTCCATGGGCCAGGTCCATCGTCAAAATCCTGTCACCCGGCTTGAGCACCGAGAAATACACGGCGGTATTCGCCTGCGATCCGGAGTGCGGCTGCACGTTCGCATGATCGGCCCCAAAGAGCTCCTTCGCCCGCTCGATCGCGATCCGTTCGATCACGTCGACATTCTCACAACCCCCATACCAGCGTCGACCGGGATAGCCTTCGGCATACTTGTTCGTCAGCACCGAACCCTGCGCCTCCATCACTGCGGGAGATGCGAAATTCTCAGAGGCGATCAGCTCGATGTTGAAACGCTGGCGCTTCTCCTCGTCCACGATCGCCGCATAGATATCGGGGTCGGTTTCCGCGATGCGCGACCCTGAGGCTTTGCACACCCGACGCTCGTGGCGTCCACCTTCGAATGCGGTCGCCAAAAAGGCGTCCACCATCTCGAGCGCGGTCGCCTCATCGGTCGCCTTGCCACTCAAACACAGCACGTTGGCATCGTTGTGCGAACGGGTGATGATCGTTTCGTCAACGGTCCTCACGTTCGCGGCCCGCACGTGCGCGTGTCGATTCGCTGCCATGCAGACACCGACGCCCGAAGTGCAGCACAAAATGCCGAACTCATGGGTGAAATCCGCAACCGCACGGCCAACGAGGTTGGCGAAGTCCGGATAGTCGACCGACTCCCTGCCATGGGTTCCGAAATCCGTAACCTGATAGCCCGCCGCCTTCAAATGGGCGACGATGGCTTCTTTCAGGTCCACTCCGCCGTGATCGGCTCCAAGGGCGATTCGAAGGTCTTTCTTACTCATGAAATCAGAATGAAGGGGGCGGAAGGGAAATGGCGGTGGAACACCGATGTTCCAAGTGAAAAGTGCCCGCGCGAGTGCGATTCCATCGGATCAACCAATTCGCCCATTTCCGGACTCTAATCACCACGCTCCCCCTGCCAGGTCTGGTCGATGAAGGCGATGATGGTGGGAATCGCATGGTCGAGCGTCTTCGCGACATCTTCGTAGGCCCGTTTTCCCATGCCAATCGGATCCGGCACATCGCAGGCCAGCCCCTTTCCGGGAACCTCGGCGAACTCGCAAGCGAGGTAGAACTTGTCCTCGTGATCGGGAAAAAGGGAGCTCAAGGCCTGCAAATGGCCCGCCGTCATTGCGAAAACGTGGGTCGCCTGATCGATCAGTTCCTCGCTGACCGGCTGACTCTCAAATCCCTCCAGCTCCACACCGCGGGACTTGAGCAAAACCCGGGTCTCCTGGCTCACCGGCGATCCCGGATAGGCGGCCACTCCAGCTGAGGCCACGGTGAAATCATCCCGATCCGCGATCGCCTTCCGAAAAAGACCCTCAGCCATCGGGCTACGGCAGGTGTTTCCCGTGCAGACAAAGAGAACCGATTTGCTCGCCGACATCGTGCCTACCTTGTTCGGGATGCAGCGGCCGGTCAAGCGGCAGCCTTCGCCGATCAAGCCCGGCTCTTCTTCCAGACCAGAATCACATCCAGAAACGGCCGCAAATACCGCTGTGCCTTCGCCTCGCCGATGCCCGGAACCGCGAGCCCTTCCTCGAGAGTCGCCGGCTGATATCGCGCCAGCGCCTCCAGGGTCCGGTTGTTGAAAACCACATACGCGGGAACACTCTCCGCCTTGGCCAACTTCGCCCGCAGGTCCCGCATCATGCTGAAAAGCTGCGGATCGAAGCCCTGATCATCGAGCCCCTCGACGACCGCCGGACCTCCTTCATTTCTGGAAGGCCAGACGAGTCGGTAGGACTTCGAGCCCTGCATCACCTTGTCACCGCGGTCACTGAGGGTCAGCAGCGGGTACTCACCGGTCTCGACTCGCAGCAATCCACCATCCGTCATCGCCCGGAAGAGCCCGTTGAGGTAACCGGTCCCCTGCTCTTTCAGAATGCCGTAGGTGCTCAGCTGGTCGAGTTTGGCAGCGATCACTTCCTGCGAACGACTGCCCGTCAGCATCATCACGATCTTCCCCCGGCCGAAGCAGCCTTCCCATCCGGCCGAGGTCCTGCGCGACATCCGCGCCACCCCCGCGAGGGCCTTGCGCACGATCAGGTGCTCCTCATCCGTGGCGACCCGGGTACTTCCGCCATCGTCGCAGCAGACATCGCAACTGCCGCAGACATCCGCGTTTTCCTCACCGAAGTATTCGAGAATCCACTGCTGGCGGCAGGCACGGGCGTAACACATCTCGACCATCGCCTTGAGCTTTTCCCGATCTCGGCGGTCCTTCTCTTCGAGCGCCGCCTCGTCCAACTCCAGACCTGACGCCGAAACCTGAGGCTTTTTCAAACGCGTTCCCCGCATCCGCTTTCCGGGAATATCGAAGCGCTCGATGTATCCGGCCCGAGCCAAGGCCGCCACGGCACTGCTCACCGACATCGAATTCTTCAATCCCACTCCTTCGGCAATGTCGTCAATACTACGATGAACCTCGTAGTCATCATCCGCCTCATCCAGGAAATACTGGTAGACATCGCGAATGGCCTGGGCCCCGGGGTTTGCCCCATCGATGAAGAATTCCTGCGTCCGGGTATCCGCGTAGTTGTAGAGCAATTCGCACACCGCCGCTTCCCCGTCCCTCCCGGCACGTCCCGCCTCCTGATAGTAGGCTTCGATACTACCAGGGATCTCGTAGTGGATGACAAAACGCACGTCCGCCCGATCGATCCCCATCCCAAAGGCATTCGTCGCCACCGCCACATCCGCCTTTCGCTGAAGGAAGACATTCTGCGCCCGCTCACGTTCCTGGTCACTCATTCCTCCGTGGTAGGCGATCGCCTTCATCCCCCACGCCGCCAGGGTCTCACTCACCTCGTCCACCTTCTTACGCGTCGCACAGTAGACGATCCCCGTCTTGTGCTCCTTCACGATCGCCTTCACCCGCTCGAGCTTCTGTGCCTTCTTCTCCACCGCAGTGATCGCCAAGGAGAGATTGGGCCGCGAAAACCCACTCACCACTTCGAAAGGATCGCGCAGACGAAGCACCTTCATGATGTCCTCCCGCACCATCGGCGTGGCGGTCGCCGTCAAGGCCACGCATTGAGGATGCCCGATCATTTCCAGCGACTTTCCAAGCCGCATGTAATCCGGTCGGAAATCATGTCCCCACTGGCTCAGACAGTGCGCTTCATCGACCGCGAAAAGCGAGACCTCGATCCCTTCGAGAGCCCGAAGAAACGACTCCGCACGAAACCGCTCGGGAGCCACATAGACCAGCTTGTATTTGCCCGAGCGCATTCCATTCAAGCGCTCCTTCTGCTCCTCCCACGGCACGGTCGAATTGATCACCGTCGCCGCGATTCCCTTGGCCTCCAGCGCATCAACCTGATCCTTCATCAAGGCAATCAGCGGCGAGATCACCAGCGTCACTCCTTCAAAACAAAGCGCCGGCAATTGGTAGCACAGCGACTTGCCGCCACCGGTCGGCATCACCACCAGACCATCGCGCCCACTGGTGATCTGATCGATCACCACGTCCTGACCATCGAGGAAGGCACGGTGCCCGAAATGCTTCTCAAGTGCCTCCAACGGCGTCTGGACCAACTTCTTGCTCACAACGGCCATAATTTCTCCTGTTCAAATGAACTTTTTTCTCCAAAGCGTCAAGCCAAGCCGGAGCATTCCGGACACGGAGCCCAAGCAGCTCCGAGACTGATGACAGCAACGGAGCAACCAAACATCCACGAATGGGTGATTGCCACCAAGTTCTTTCGATGGTTAATGCTCACTCCCATTTCGACGACCTCTTCTCATGAAACATCTCCGCACGGCTTTCCTCCTCCTCACGATTTCGCCACTCAGCGCCCAGATCGTCCTCACCGAGACCAACGACCGCCTGCGGGTCGAGATTGATGGCGAGCTTTTCACCGAATATCGCAGCGATCGGAAAGTCCCCTGCCTCTATCCGATCATCAGCCCGACCGGAGCCGGCTTGACCCGGAACTTCCCCTTCGACGACTCCATTCCGGGCGAAGAACACGACCACCCCCACCACGTCTCCGTGTGGTTCACCCACGGCCTCGTCAATGGCGTCGATTTCTGGGCCCAGCATCTGAAGAGAAAGGGGGAAATCGTCCACAAGAGCTTCGGTCCCCGCAGCACCCAATCCAGCTCGGCCAACGGACTCCCCTCACACACCGCCACCTTCTCCGTGAATCTCTCATGGGAGGAAGGCGACACCGTCCATCTCACCGAGACGCGCACTTACACCATCACCGCTCGTGGGGACACCCGCCTCATCGACGTGGAGTCGGTCCTCACCGGAGTGGATGGCGACGTCGTCTTCGGCGATACCAAGGAGGGTACCGCCGCCATCCGCGTCGCTCCGACCATGCGCCTGAAAGGCAAGGTCGGCAAAGGCTCGATCCTCAACAGCAATGGCGAACGCGATGGAGATGCCTGGGGAAAGCGCGCGGCCTGGGTCGCCTACTCGGGGCCTGATCCCGAGGGGAAAGCGGCCGTCATCGCGATGTTCGATCACCCCTCCAACCTGCGCCACCCCACCTGGTGGCATGCCAGAGATTACGGCCTCCTTGCGGCCAATCCCTTCGGCCGGCACGACTTCGAAAAGAAGAAAGACAAACACCTCGGGGACCACATCCTCAAACAAGGCGACACCCTCACCTTCAACTACCGCATGCTTTTCCATCAAGGTGACTTGAAATCCGCCAAACTCGCCGAAGAGTGGCAGAGCTATTCGGGCCAGTAACCGAAAGACAGAATCGCGGATTAAGGAGGAGTTCGTATTGATGTTGGCTGCCCTACGAGCGGAGGCCGAACCCCTGCAAGATTCACCTTCCCTCGATCACCCACTGGAATGACAGCTTCCTTGCATTTCAGAATTCTGTAGGCTCGAATTTTTGGTCACACCGATCTCTTCGGAGTTCCAGATCACCGCTCTAATTTCTACCCTACTCCTACCATGCAACGGCGACTTTTCTTCTGGGCATTGACCGCCTCTCTGGCCGGTTTCCTCTTTGGCTTCGACACCGTGGTGATCTCCGGAGCCGAGCAGACGATTCAGGAACTCTGGAACCTCAGCCCGGCAACCCACGGCTGGGCCATGAGCATGGCTCTCTGGGGAACGGTGCTCGGTTCGCTCATCGGCGCATGGCCCACCGACAAGTTCGGACGCAAAGGAACCCTGCTGTGGATCGGTATCCTCTATCTGATCTCAGCGGTGTGGTCGGGCCTGGCGACTGACGCCTATTCGTTCATGGTCGCCCGCTTCATCGGCGGCCTTGGCGTCGGCATTTCCACCGTGGCGGCCCCGCTCTTCATTGCTGAAATCTCCCCGGCAAAATACCGCGGTCGCCTCGCCGGGATGTTCCAGTTCAACATCGTCTTCGGCATCCTCATTGCATTCATCTCCAACAACCTGCTCGCCGGTCTCGGGGACAACGCCTGGCGCTGGATGCTGGGCATCGAAGCGGTGCCCGCACTGATCTACAGCCTGATGTGCTTCGGCCTCCCCGAAAGCCCCCGCTGGCTCATTGGTCGCCGGGATGATCGTGCCGCCGGTGCCAGGGTCTTGCAAATGATCCACCCGGAGGCCTCGGATACCGAGATTGAGGCCAAGGTGGAAGAGATCAGCACGGTCTCGCACCAAGCATCCAGCACCGGGGGTTTCTGGAGTAGCGGTCTAAAGGCCCCGATCCTGCTCGCCTTCCTCATCGCCTTTTTCAATCAACTCTCCGGGATCAACGCCATCCTCTACTTCGCCCCGCGCATTTTCGAAATGACCGGACTCGGTGAAAAGGCCGCGCTGCTCCAGTCGGTTGGAATCGGTATCACCAATCTCATCTTCACTTTCGTCGGTCTCTGGCTCATCGACCGACTCGGCCGCCGCACCCTGCTTTACATCGGCTCCTTCGGCTACATCGCCTCGCTCGGACTTTGCGCCTGGGCTTTCCACAGCGGGAACTTCGCCATCGTGCCCGCCTGCATCTTCGCCTTCATCGCCGCCCACGCCGTCGGTCAGGGCGCCGTGATCTGGGTCTTCATCTCCGAGATCTTCCCCAACCGCCACCGCGCCCAGGGACAGTCTCTGGGAAGTTTCACTCACTGGATTTTCGCCGCCCTGCTGACGCTGTTCTTCCCATCGATGGTCACGGCATTCTCGCCAGCCGTCGTCTTCCTTTTCTTCGCCTTCATGATGGTACTGCAACTGGTGTGGGTGAAGGTCATGGTGCCTGAGACCAAGGGTCGCCCTCTCGAAGACATCGAACACCAACTTGGAAAGGGCCGGTGAAACCAAGCAACCGACCCTCTCCCCAAACTTTGGTGCACAGCCCTGATTGACCCAAAAATCACTAGAACCAGGAGGCACCTTGCAAAAAGCCTGGAGCCGCTGGTCGGAATCGAACCGACGACCTATTCATTACGAAGGGAAGCGCGTTTTACTTTAAAAAACTTACAATCAATTACTTACGATTTCGCCACTAAAGAAATTCTTGGCGGTTGCCAAAAAGGTTGCCAAGAAAGCTCATGCCTAAACCTGAAAATGTAGTCCGCTTTAAAGCTACCGCCTTCACAAACCGGTCAGGCAGCACATCGTGGCGCGTTACCGGAACTAAGCCTGACGGAACTCGAGTGCGTCAAAATTACCCCAACAAGCTACAAGCAATACAAGCGGTTGCCGACCTTGAGGAGGAAGCGGCGGGCCAGACCGATGTCCGGCGAGCTTTGAGAACATCTCTGAGTTCAGCCGAACTTGCCGACGCTGAGGCTGCTGCCGAGCAGGCTAATGGGCTTAAGCTTTCGCAAATCGTCTCCCACTACCTCAACCTGCAAGCAAGAGCTCGAGCGAAAGGCCTTACCCTCGACGAAGGCATGGCTTTCCTTGAAGCCCGTTACCGGGCGGAAACGAAAGAGATCACGATTCTGAATGCCAAAGACGAGTTTCTCGCCAGTCGAATCAAGATCTCAAAGTCGACACTGCGGAACTACGAAGGGAGTCTACGGCTCCTCCTTCGTCCGGATCCAAATAAGTTTGTTCACTCCTTCTCGGTGAGCGACATCGAGAAGGCCACCAGCAGCTACGAAAATTTGAGTTCGCTAAAGACCCACCGTCGAATCTTCTCCGTCTTCTTTCATTGGGCGGAAAGACATCACTACTGCCTAGAGGATCCCTGCAGGCGACTCGACAAGCTTCCCCAGGACTTGAGTCAGATCTCGATCCTGTCCCTGGCCGAGGTTCGGAAGTTACTTAGCTCAGCAATACAGTACCAGGACGGAGTCTCAGCCGCAGTGGTGGCAATAGGACTTTTCGCGGGCCTGCGCCCCAGTGAAATCGAGGATCTGAAGCCAGAAGATGTCACCACAGACCGGATCCGGGTGTCAGGCGGCAAACTGCGTCGCAAGCTCAAGCGAACGGTGCCGGTCTCACCGGTGTTGTCAGCCTGGCTGGAGAAGTATCCATTCTCTGGTCTGCCCCAAGGCTGGGACTACAAAATGAAGGTGCTCAAAAAGGGTACCGGGGCGAAGAATTGGGTGCAGGACATCATCAGGCACACTTCCATCTCGTTCCAGACGGAGCGAGACAAGAACGAGGCACTCACCGCCTACAACTGCGGCACTTCCATCCAGATGATGAACCGGCACTACAGAGACTCCGTTGACGACGAAAAGCTGGTCAAGGAGTTCTGGAACCTCACCCCGGAGAAGATCCGCAAGGCCAAGCTAAAGGTAAAGCTACCGACAAGTCAAAGGGTCGACTGGCCGCCGAAGGCCAAGCTCAAGAAACTCGTCTGGCAAAAGCCACTCGTCCATGCCGCCAAGGATCTCGGCGTCTCAGATGTGGCGCTGAAAAAGCACTGCGTGAGGCTCGGCATCGAGCTGCCGCCCCGAGGCTACTGGCTGAAGAATCAACCGTAGCACTGCACGAGTTACGGATATGGATGAGGGGGAGTTGGGATCGCATTAAAAATTTGAAGTTTTTTCCCTGAGCCGGTTGCAAACGCTAACCTTTGGGAATATAACTTCTTTGGGGATGGTAATCCGTCTCAAAGGGTGGTGTTTCGGCCGCCTACTGTGGAAGCCCCGAAAGGGCAAACGGACAACTGGCGAAGCAACGAGGGCGATGATGCCCCCAGCGCTAAGCCGCCGTCGAAACTCGAAAGGCAGCGACCCGATAATGGCGCTGGGCCCTTGGGTTTTGGTTGGGCTTCCCACGACCTGATTCTGGGTTCCGCTCCCTCATTCCCGCACGCCCTGCTACCAGTTTCGGTCGCTCATCAAAGAAATGAGCAACACGAATAATAACAGTCAGGGTGGCGCATGCGTCACTAAAACCACCACCATCAACGTGAAGACGGTCATAGTAGGCCGACTCCCAACCACAGACGAAGTGAGGACGGTCATAGTAGGCCGACTCCCAACCACCACCATCAACAAGAAGCCGGTCATCTTGCGTCCCAACGCGAGGACCGTTTTGAACCTGAAGAGCAAGGGATTTGCCGAGAAACTCCTGTGCGACGGTATCACGCTCAACCCGGGCGACGCCTGCGCTTACAGTTGCGCGTACTGTTACGTCGGAGCCCAGATGATCAAGGTCGACCGGCCTCATCTCGATTCCCTCAATGCCGAGCGCCGCGCCCGCGGGAAAAGCGAGCTGGGATTTGAGGATGTCGTCATTCGGCGTCCGGACCCAGTCGGACTGCTGCGCAAGCAGTTGTTCAGCAAGAACGGCCAGCCGAAGTTCCCGGACCCGGAGGACAACCGCGTCGTCTATGGATCCACGCTGGTCGATGTGGCCGCGACGATGGAGTTGCTGCGGGAAACCGCCGCACTCTGCAACATGATCCTCGACAGCACCGCGTGGCAGATCCGGCTGCTCTCGAAGAGCAACCTACTCCATCGCCTGTTCAAGGACGACCTGATTCCAGAGCGGCACCGGCACCGGATGATCCTCGGTTTCTCCACCGGAACGCTCGACGACAACGTGGCCGGCGCGATCGAAGCCGGCACCGCGAAGGTATCCAAGCGTCTGGAGTCACTCCACTGGCTCCAAGACAACGGCTACCGCACGTTTGCGATGATCTGTCCGAGCCTTCCCCAGCCGGATGGTGACTACGAGCGCTTCTCCCGGGCGATCTGCGAGGCGGTCCGGATCGACCGTTGCGAGCATGTCTGGGCCGAGGTGATCAACCTCCGCGGGAAGTCGCTGGTCCGCACCTTGGCAGGACTGCATCAGGCTGGCCTCCAGCGGGAAGCCGAGGCGTTGTGCGCAGTGATGGGACCCGGCAACAAGTTCCAGTGGGAGCAGTATGCTCGGGACACGTTCCTCGCCCACACCCGCCACATACCGGCGGAGAAGCTCCGGTTCCTCCAGTATATCGACGGAGCCACCGCGGACTGGTGGTCCCAGCACCAGGAAGATGGAGCGGTTCTGCTCGGCAAGGCAGCCGAGAATAGGAACCTGACTGCCGTTGCAGGCTGATCATCACATTGAGGGAGGGGCTGAAGTCAGTTCTTCAGCCCCTCCCCATACTCACACGCAGAATACCTACAGCTCACACATTTCAGGTTTCGTTCTCGGTCCCTGAATTTCAACAGTTATAACCACTACAACTACCCACACCCAAGAACCATGCTCGACCAATGCACCATCACCGTTCCAAACGGCCCCCTCGTGAAGCCTGAGATCTTCACCGACGAAAACTTCGAGATCGACGGCTGGCTCCAGTTCCACGCCGTCTTGAACAACAACCACCGCCAGTGGCACAAGGACGGTCCCATCCGCACCGGCAAGTGGAAATTCGACCTGTTCGGCGATCGTGTTCTCCGCTTTCGCACCACACACGTGGGCACGCGCAAGGACCCATGCCGGCAGGTCATCGACCAAATCGAACTCAACCTCGCCAAAATCGCCCACGGCCACAACGCCATTCCCATCTCGCATGAACGGGAACTCTGCGGCCTGCTGATCCTCGTACGCCATGTCCTCAGTGGTGTGCTCGTGGACCCGACGAAAGCCTCAACTCTGATCCCCGGATTGGTAAAAAACAGCGGCACCCACTGGAGCAAGATCGAGATCGGCACCCACATCGAGGATCCAGGCAAGACCCTCTTCAGACTAATGCGCCGGATGCGGTCAACGAGGGCTCGCAACTTGGAGTTTCTGAAGAACACCGTCCGACTGAACGGGACCAACGTCATGATGAAGGTCTACGACAAGACCGCCGCGATGATCGCCAAGAAGCACGGAAAGAAAAACCTCCGTCCCTCGACCAACCATCCCATCACGCGCCTGGAGCTTGAGCTGACCAACAATAAGACAACCTCGCTGTTGCCCCTTCCCGACGGGACGCCGGCCTTGATCCGAAAAGATGACGGCAAGTTGTTCCTTGAGGGTTTCACTCTTGAGCATCTAAAGCTGACCCACCGTGACTACTTCTCGGACATCAAAGGAATCTTCCACGCTGGGAAGAAGCCGGGAGACGGTGAGCAAGCAGGACTGGCATCGCTATTGGCGGCCGTACACCTACGCTCGGAAATGCCGGTCGACGACCTACTCGATCTTTACGTCGAACTTGGCATGAGGGACCGGAAGAAGCCGCGAACCGAAGAGGAAGAAAAGGAAGCTCGTCAACGAGCCCGGCGTGACATGCGGGCACGGATCGAGTTATTCCTCGAAGCGAGTAGCAGCGTCACCGCAGAAGAACTGCTGTCGGATGATGCCTACCGGAGACAGCCGATCATCGCCGTGGAAGGGGCCTACGGCGTTGGCGACATGTACATTCACAAGCACAAGATAGACTCCATCTGGGAGTTCGCACACGACCCCCATGCCGATCGGCGGATCAACGAAGTCTACATGGTCAAAAATCCCACACATTTCGATCCGATTACTGAATTCACATGGTGGTCGTATACCGTGCCTACTAAACCAAAGAAGCACCGCGGACAGTAGGCCAAGCAGCCTACCGTGCACCAGCGCCCCTTCTGTCCTGCATACTTCTGATCCGTGCCGCCACTCCGTCCCAATCCACCTCCGGTGTCAGATGGCACCAACTGAAGCGCAGCGCCTCGTTGGCCTCGTCCTCGTTGTAACCCATTGCAAGCATCACATGGCTTGGCGTGTAGCTGGTCGAGGTGCACGCTGAGCCGTTAGATGCCGCCACCAGATCCTTCAGCGCGACAATCAAAGCCTCCGAGTCGATCCCCGGCACGGCGAAGTTCAACACGTGGTCAAGCGTGTGCTCCGAGTCGCCGTGGATGCGGATGCCAAGCGGCTCCAACGCTGCCAGTGCGGCCAACTTGATCTTCCGACAGGCTGCCGCTCTCGCCCCGTGCTCCTTCACCGCCATCTCGGCGGCCTTCCCAAGCGTGGCGACCAGCGCCACCGGCAGCGTCCCCGCCCGCAGTCCTCCCTCTTGTCCACCGCCGAAAACCAGAGGCCGCAGCGGCACCTTACAGTAACGCCGCCGACGCATGACCAGTGCCCCGACCCCCTTCGGCCCGTAGATCTTGTGCCCGCTGATACTGATCAGGTCGAGCCGGTGGTTCCTCAGCGTCTCCACGTCCTTGCCGAACCCCTGGGCGGCGTCGGTGTGCAGAAACGCTGGGTGGCCGTCGAGGAGTTCCGCGATGTCCCCAAGCGGCTGCAGCACACCGGTCTCATTGTTCACGTGCATCACGGAGACGAGCAAAGTATCAGCCCTAACCGCCGCCGCCACGTCGTCCGGATCCACTCGCCCAGATCGCCCCACCCCCACCCGCGTCACCTCGAAGCCTCGCCGCTCCAGCTCCTCCGCCGGCTCCAGCACCGCCTTGTGCTCTATGGTGGTGGTCACGACATGCCGGCGGTCCTCCTTCTCGCCATAGGCCGCCAGCCCGAGGATCGCCAGGTTGTTGCTCTCGGTCGCCCCGCTGGTGAAGATCACCTCGTCGCGCTTGAATCCAACCACCGCAGCCACCCGGCCCCGTGCTTCCCGCACCGCCTCCTTCGCCCGGGCCCCGTAGTCGTGCGTCCGGCTACCCGCGTTGCCATACTCGGTCTCGTGGTGGAGGCGCAGGCACTCCGCCACCGCCGGCTCGATCGGAGTGGTGGCGTTGCAATCAAGATAGACGGGAGTCGGGGACATGCGTGCTGCCAAGGGCTCGGCGACTTATCGCCAATGTCCGGTCGTTGATCCACCCGCAATCGGAGATGCCGAGGGCCTGACACGCGAAATTCTCGCTCCGGCCCCCCTGACTGACCGCCTGCCGCCTCAGAAAGGCGCACAGGGGATCGCCTCAGGTGAGGTCCTTCACCTCGGTGCTCGGGCTGTTCGACTTCACCGACTCGATCCCGTTGTCCCGGGCGGCCGCGGATTCATACATCTCGCTGGTGCCGATGATCTGGCCGTTGGATGCCTTGAGGACGAAATACGGCTGATCTGATTTGGCGGTCTTGCGCTCGAAGTTCCCTTCGTCGCCCCCGTGCTTCCGGACCGACTCGATGCCGTTCTCCGCCGCAGCTTTACTCTCATAGGTTTGGCTGGTGAGAATGACCTGGTGATTCGCAGCCTTGAGGTTGAACGAGTGCTTCACCCCCCTCTTCAGTTCGTAGTATCCTATTGCCATGGTTGCAGGCTATGGGGCGACCGCAGGTGATGTCCAGTCCTCCAACAGCCTCACCGAGCCCCTTGTGAGCCCCTTGTGAGCCCCTTGTGAGCGCCGCCCGACTACCAGCCTACCGCCCATGATCCGTCGGATAGTTCTCGTCCCCTTCCCGGTTGCGGCCGCCGAAGCACTAAGGCTACAGACTTCCCGGGACTGGATTGGACGGCTCCCACTAACCAACTCATGCGTGAAACCGGGTTGTGTCGACCGGTGATTTACCGTTTGACGAAGGCAGCCGGGGTCGATCCGCAGTCGAAAGCAGTGACGAGGAAAAATCCTCGGAGAGGTAGTTAGGTACGCCAACATCGAAAAAAAGCGTACGCCATCATCGAAAACCGAAAGCCATCATCGAAACGTACGCCATACGCCAACATCGAAGACCCTCGGGCTTGTGCTTCGATGGCGTCTTGTAAGTCATTCATACGCCGGGAGTTACGAGACGCCATCATCGAAAATCCCCTCCTACGTGGGAAGGAAGAAAATACCTCAAGATCGCGCACGCGTATATGTAGAGAAAGGTTTTCGATGATGGCGCATTGTAAGTCACTCATAATACGTCGGTTGTAGAAGACCATCGAAGCACAAGCCCGAGGGTTTTCGATGTTGGCGTATGGCGTACGACTTTGGTGTAACTTCACACCCGGATCACGCTACACCCGGAAATGACAAGCGCCGATCCCGGTGAAGGGATCGGCGCTCGCATGGCTTGTGAGGAAGACCGGTAAAGAAAACCGTACACAATGCGACTCGTGTGACCACTGGCACTCGCTGACGCACTGGAGGCGACGAAGGTCACAACAAGGCCGCCCATCAGCACCCAGGGCTCTGAGGCAGCCTCTTTGGACCGCACTGGCGACTCCTAAACTGCCTCCACCATCACCTTCCAGCACGTCGCCCGAATCGTCCCCCGATCCTCAGGCGACTGGACCCCTCCAATCCAGAAACATTCGCTCCGGCCCCACTAGTGGCCTTGAGACGTGCCGGGAGACGTTGGGCCTGGCCCTTAGGCGGAATGAACAGTGGACGCGTGAAAACGCCGCACAGAGGATCGGGCGACAATCCGCATGACACCTCGCCTCCTCACCCTCCCGTCACCTGCCTCCGGCTACGGGCCACCATCACCAACTCCGTCAGCCACCCGGCGCCGACTCCCACGGTGTAGCAGATGAGGTCGCTCCACAGGAACCCGTGACCAAGCACGAGCGCACCAACCCGCGTGTCCCTCACCGCGTTGATCCACCCAGCCTGATAGAGCTGGCTGAACTCGATCGCGAAGGCCAGCGCCAGAGTCGCCACGGCAATCACCCCGGGCCACGTCCTCGGGAAAGCGAAGCCGAGCACGAGGAACAGCGTGAGTGCCCACAGCGTGTCCCCGGCGTAGGTGGCGACGAAGGCGGGCAGGTGGACGGCCAGGGACGACCGCGAGGCGAGCCCGGCGGCGATGGTGATCACGATCAAGACTCCATACAGCAGCCGACTCCGGCGATGGGTTCGTTTCGGGCGGGCTTCCATGGCGAGAGTCTGGCAGGAAGTTCGGCAGCCGGTATGCGGGCGGCGTGAAATCACGGTGAAGTCTCGCCCAGCAAACGTTACCGATCGGTAACACTTCCGGCAGCCAGTTCGGT
Organism: Haloferula sp.; assembly: GCF_049672945.1. NCBI lineage: Bacteria > Pseudomonadati > Verrucomicrobiota > Verrucomicrobiia > Verrucomicrobiales > Verrucomicrobiaceae > Haloferula > Haloferula sp. Next base: position 17,726 of record NZ_JBATWY010000214.1, read on the forward strand.
CAGGACGGGAGCTGCGGTGTCACTCCGGCGGCGGAGCATCGTAGGGCAGCCCGTAGTAGCGGAAGATGTCGCCGCTCCGTTGGTAAATGTCCGTCTCGCTCATCCCGGCCCGTTCCATCATCATGTTCAGCGGCACGAAGTTCCGCTGGATAAAGTGCAGCAGTTCCATCGGGTCATACTGCACCGCAGCCTTCGGTTCACCGAGACGCTTGAAGCCCTCCAGATTCGGCAGCAGGCACATCGTCATCATCTTCAGGGTCTCGGTCTCCAGATCGCAGAAGTAGAACCAGTAGGGCCAGAGCTCGTGGAAGTGGGCGTAGAACTTTCGGATCTCCGGGATGGCGTAGACTTCCTCCGGCACGTCGTCCCAGCCCTCGACGAAAAATTGAAAGGTTCCCATCAGCTCCGCCAGCTCCGGACCCTCGGGTAGCACGCCGATACCGTAGTGCTTCAGGAAGTGCGCGAGCTTCCGCTGTCGCACCTGCTGCTCGCGGAAGACCACCACAATTCCCTGATCACTCTTCTCCATGGTCTCAGTTCATCGACGGGTCGAAACCCCGGTTCTCAATCCGCATGCCGAGCAGCTCAAGTTGCCTGCGTGCCATCTCCACATCGGACGAGGCCGGTCTGTGTTTTGGCATCAGCTGAGAAAAGCGTCCCTCACCTTCGCCGTATTCAAGCGCCCCACTGTCACCGAGGCCGGCAAAGCCACCAGCGTCGTGGCGGATGATGGGAATGAGGCGGGTGGCGGCATGAATGGCGTCTTCCAACAACACCGCTACCATCTCTCGGCGGTCGGGCGATTCCGAAGGTGCCACGCTCGTGTCAAGATGCCCGGAGGCATCCGGCAGACTCACCCACGACTCGACAACCATGACCAACGCCCGCGCCCGGCAGGCTACCGCGAACAGCCGTGCCACTTCCGCGAACCGGTCCTTGGCCTCATCATCGACCAGCTCGGTCGGCATGCAGAAAATGTAACCATCGTCAGTGTCGGCAATCACTGTCGACGGCACCGAGCCGGTGGTCCGCAGCATGTGCAGCGCATAGTCCTGCGCCTGATCCGCCAGCCTTTCGAGTCGCTCCGGATCACTTTGTTTTCGGCTGCGCTTCACGGGCCCACGCTACCTCCTGTCCCGAACGTATGGCCAGCGAATCCCAACGGTGCTTGCGTGGGCGTTCACACGTTGCCAGCCTCGCCCCGGCGTCCCAAGACGCCGACGCCGCATGCCATTTTCTCCCGAAGTCCAGCAGCTCATCGAACAGGTCGAGCAGACGTCCGGCCTCCCGGTGCACGTCGCCGAGGAGCCGAGCATGAGCATGCGTGCCACGGTGGTGGCAGCGCGGGGCGGAGCGCCAGCCCACCTGATACGCTTCAAACCAGGCATCCTCAATCCCGACTACCTTGTCGCCAGTCAGCTCCTGTTCCTACTCCGCCGACTTACCTTGCCTCCAGCCGAACGCTGGGACCTTGCAGGCACTCCGTCCGAGCAGGATGTCGCCATCAAGGTCCTCGGCCTCGACGTGTTCCCTGTCGACTTCGCCCGTAAAATGGTCGGGCAGGTCTCCAACCAAATGCGCAGCTTCCCCGTCGGCTTTCGGGTGGACGCCACCATTCGCGACGACTTCCCCGGCCTCGCTCAACAGCAGCACGACGAAATCCTCACCCAACTCGCTGAGATGGAAAAGGCACTCGCCCCCGAGTTCCGAGGAAAGTTCCCACGCGGCATCGTCGACGCCAACACCACGATGAACGCGGCCTTCGCCATCCACTGGGCAGGCGTCCACGACGAGCCACGCTACGCGATCCCCTTTGAGGCCCTCGGCTACCGCGACCGGGCCGAGGAACTCCTTTCCGCCCTCGAGGTGGTGGATGATGCCCCTTCCTCCGACCAGGACCTCGTCATTTGCTGGGCCTCCACCCTCGGGCTCACCGGCAGCTTCCATTTCCACACCGAACCGCGAAACGACTGATGGCCGATATCCCGCACGACATCCGCTTCGCCCTGACCGAGTTCGACCGCTCCCAACTCCCGGAGCCGCAACGCGAACTCCACGGCGAGGCGTTCCAAGAAGCCGTCCGCGAATACTTCACCAAACGCTTCCAGCCATACGGCGGTGCCGCCCATATCGCCGTCAGCGAGGAACTCGTCATCCTCCGTTGGACGGGGAAAGCGGAACCAGCGCCGCTCGCGAGCCAGGCAGCCGACCAACTCCGCGAGGGAGACACCGACAAGGGCATCGCACTCCTGCGGGTCGCCCTCCAGCGCGATCCCAACGATCCCGACGCCCTCTACAACCTTGGCATGGCCCTCGGTGACCGGGGCGAGGCGAACGAGGCCATCCGTCTCCTCCATCAACTCACGACCTCTCACCCGCACTACCCCGGTGCAAACGTCGCACTCGGCGTCGCCAATGCACGGGCCGGAAAGTGGGACGATGCCATCGCTGCCTTCCGGGTGGCGCTGGAACGTGATGCTCACGACGGCCTCGCCCGCAAGAACCTTGGTGCCGCCCTTGCTCAAATGGATCTGCTTGAGGAAGCCTTGGAGCATCTCAAGGCTGCGGTGGTTCTTTTGCAGGACGATCCAGAAGCTTGGCTGAACCTTGGCATGGCCCTCGAACAAACCGGCGTGACGGCCGAAGCCGAGACCGCCTACCGACGCGTCATCGCACTCGACAAGACCGGCTCACTGGCCGAACGCGCCGAGCAGCGCCTCACCCGGATTTCCTCCGAACGCTTCACCGGCGAAGACAGCGGCGAACTCCGCGAGGATGCCGTCGCTCATCTGGTCGATGCCCTGAAGCGCTTCGCCAGCATGACCGACGGCCAGGTCCGCGACCTCACCTTCGAGATCGCCATGCTCGGCTCCAAGGGCCTCTCCATCCGCAGCCGCGAGCCCGTCCACACCCTGCGCAACCTACCCGGGAAGTTCTCCGGCTTGGAGTTGCTGTGCCTCGAATACGCCGGCTTCCAGCGCATCGACCCATCCGTGGACATCGGCATCGACCTATCGGCGGAGTATGCGGAGGCTGAGCGGCGGGCGTAAGGGGCGAGGCAAGTGCTGGCAGTGACCAAGAGATCGTCACTCTCCCTCTGTCATTTTCCCTCCCCCCACAGATGTCCGACCCCGGCAGACTAGGATGGAAACATGAGCGAGATCCACAAGGGCGACCGCGTTGTCTGCATTGACGCCACCCCAATCCCCATCAGCCCCAACGGGCTATCTGGCACTGACTTTACCTTCCCCGGTGGGTTTATCGCCGAAGGTGATGTCTACTTCGTCTCCACCGTCGCCAAAGACTATCGGGGCGGCCAAACCCTGCGGCTCGTCGGCCATCCCGTGCTGGCCTGTGGCAGAGAGGTGCATTGGAACGGTCTCCGATTCCGCAAGCTCTCCGCGCACACCGCGATTCAGCAGGCTGAAAAAGCCATCCAAGCTCAACCAAACATCCCAGTCCCCATATCATGAACAAGCACCTCACCGAAATCGCCTACATCCTCGACCGCTCCGGATCCATGAACGACATGGTCGAACCGGCCATCGCCGGCTTCAATCAGTTCCTCGGCGAACAACGCAGAGCACCGGGCTCCGCGCGTTTCACGCTCGTCCTGTTCGACGATGAATACCTGGTTCCTTGCAGCAGCCTACCCATTGGGGAAGTCCCCGAACTCGATACCAGTACCTATGTCCCGCGAAGCATGACGGCTCTGCTGGATGCCATTGGACGCACCATCACGGACATCGGTAAACGTCTGGCCACGACACCAGAACCCGACCGTCCCGGCCAGGTGATCGTCGCCATCTTCACCGACGGTCTGGAGAACGCATCCACCGACTACGACCTGAAAAAGATCAACGCGATGATCACCCACCAGCGGGAGCACTACAGCTGGGAGTTTCTTTTCCTCGGTGCGACCCAAGACGCCATCGCTACTGCGGCGAAGATGGGAATCTCCCGGTCAAACGCCTCGGCAGTAGAATACTCGAGGGTCGGAATTCATACTTCTTCCACGAGCTTCTCCAGAAAGATGTCAGCTCTACGGAACCACTCCGCCACGGGCGAAAAGTCGGCAGACTATTCTGCCCCGATGGAAGATATCGTGAAGGATGAGGAAAAGCAGATGGAGGAGAAGTGAACTCATAGAAAATTCTCCCCTTCGCCCAAGAACTCCTTCCGTCTTTCCAGTGGGTTATTAGTGTCCGTCCGTTCCCCCATGCGCCAGCTCTCGAAGTCCAAAATCATCGCCTTCCGCCAGTGCCCCAAGCGCCTCTGGTTGGAACTCCACAAGCCCGAGCTGCGCGATGACTCCGGAAGCGAGCTGGTCTTCGCGATTGGCAATCAGGTCGGTGACGTCGCCCGTCAAATCTACGACAGCACAGGTGACGGCAAGCTCATCGACATCAACGCGATTGGCTGGGACGCCGCTTACTCGGAAACCAGCGCCTGGCTGGCCAGCACACCGGCTCCCCTATTCGAGGCCGCCCTTCGCATCGACGGTGCCCTGGCCCTCGCTGATGTCATGCTTCCCGAGTCAGGCGAAAACGGTCTCCGCTGGCACATGCTTGAAGTGAAGTCTTCCACAAGCGTGAAGGACTACCATCGTGAGGATCTGGCTGTGCAAACCTACATCGCCACCACGGCCGGCGTTGATCTGGCGAGCTCCTCACTTGCCCACGTCGACAACACCTTCGTCTATCCCGGCGGTGGCGACTACCGAGGCCTGCTCAAAGCCGTCGACCTTACCGCCGAGTCCCAGGCCATGGCTGGCGACGTCGCTAACTGGATCCGCGAGGCGCAAGAGGTCGCAGCCCTATCCGCCGAGCCCGAAATCGAAACCGGCCCGCAATGCTCCACTCCCTTTGACTGCCCATTCCGCCAACACTGCGACCGCGACAAGCCCACCATCGACTTCCCTCTGAGCTCGCTCCATCGCGTCGGAGCCAAGAAGCGCGATGAGTTGGAAGGTATGGGCTATGACGATCTCCGGGAAATTCCCGCCGACATGCTTTCATCCGTCAACCGGATGATCAAACGGCAATCGATTGCTGGCGAAGCTTGGTTCGATGCCGAGGGTGCCGCCGCCGACCTCGCCCCGCACACCGGCACCGCCTACTTCCTCGACTTCGAGACCATCAGCTTTGGCGTTCCCATCTGGAAAGGCACCCGCCCCTACCAGCAACTCCCCTTCCAATTCAGTCTCCACATCGTTGCCCCGGATGGAAAAATGGAACACCGGGAGTTCCTCGACCTCTCCGGCGATGACCCCAGCGAAGCTTTCGCTCGGGCGCTAATCGATTACTGCGGCAAGACCGGCCCGGTCTTCGTCTACAATGCCGGCTTCGAGAACGGAGTGATGCGAGGCTTAGCCAAACGCTTTCCGCTCCTCGGCCCCGACCTTCACGCGATCATCGCCCGAGTCGTCGATCTGCTCCCCATCGCCAGAAACCGCTACTACCACCCCGATCAACACGGCAGCTGGAGCATCAAAGCGGTCCTCCCCACAGTCTGCCCGGACCTCGCCTACGATGACCTCGACGGCGTGCAGCACGGCCAGGCCGCCCAGCAGGCATTCCTCGAAGCCATGGCTCCGGAGACTACCGCTGAGCGAAAGACCGAGATCGCGCGACAGCTCCTCTCCTACTGCGAGCTAGACACTTTCGCGATGGTCCGGCTGTGGGACTTCTTCAGAGGTTCCGAACGAACCGCTCCCAGCTAGGAACAAAATCGAGAGCTCCCCCCACACTTGTCCCACCCTCTGGGTAACAATCCCTCATCTTACCCTCACACCCATGGACTTTCTCGACGATGACCTCTTCTCGGATGACGATGTGTTTCACTTCTTCATCGACGACTGGAAAGACGAAAATCCCGAGGACGACGCTCCAAAAACAGACATCACCGACACTGAGACCCTTTGCCATTGGGGCCACTTGTTCGAACGTCTTCCAAAACCGACTGACTTTCCCCCTCTCCCGCCACTCAACGATCCTTCAGACAGCTCCCGCTTTTCGAGCTAATCGTCGACGGATATTCTTCACATGAGTGTTAGAATCCGAAAGAGTTGTCTGTCTCTATGTGAAGAGCAATCCAATCCCTGATCATCCCCACCGCCGTTTCCCCCAATGCCGCTCAAAATTCTCCACACCGCCGACTGGCAGATTGGCAAACCCTTCGCCTCCACTCCCGATCCCGACAAGCGTCAGCGCCTCCAACAGGAGCGGCTCCGCAGCATTGAACGGATTGGTGAACTGGCAACGTCCGAATCCGCCGATATTGTGCTCGTGGCCGGCGACCTCTTCGATTCACCGAGCCCGACCAAGGCGACGGTCTCCGCGACCTTCCACGCCATCGGCAAAATCCCAGCTCCGGTAATCGCCATCCCGGGAAATCACGATTTCGGCGGTCCCGGTGGTCCTTGGAATCAGGAATTCGTCCAAAAAGAGGCCCGAGCGCTCGCCCCCAACTTCCAGATCCTCACCGAGGCCGTGCCGTTGGTTCTCGATACCGCCGTGATCCTCCCGGCCCCACTCCAGCACCGGCAGAATTTGTCCGACCCGACGGCCTGGATTCGCACCGCCTTCGACGAGTCATCCATTCCCTCCGACCACCCCCGCATCGTCCTCGCCCACGGCAGCGTGCAGGGCTTTTCCTCATCCGGCGACGAGGACGATGCCCAGGATTCCAATCTCATCGACCTGCCAAAACTGCCGCTCGATGAGATCGATTACATCGCGCTCGGCGACTGGCACGGCACCAAGCAGGTCGCAGAAAAGGCTTGGTATGCGGGAACTCCGGAAATCGATCGCTTCCCGAAAGGCAATGACAATCGCCCGGGCCACGTGCTGATCGCCACAATCGCTCGTGGCAAATCCCCCACTGTCAAAACCATCCCGACTTCCAAGCTTCAATGGCACCAACTCGCCATCCGTTTCGATGGAGAGTCGGACCTTGCCCAGCTTGAGCAGCAATTTGCGGAAACGGTCGGCACCGGCGCGGATGGGGTGCTCCTCCAACTCGAACTCAGCGGCGGCCTGACGATTAGCGAATCGCTCCACCTGCGCGAACTACTGGAAACCTGGGAGTCCCGACTCGTGCGCCTCAAGCTGCGCGACACCGTCGTCGAGATGCCCTCCGACGATGAAATCGCCCAGCTCACCGAACGGCGCAGCGACCCCCTGATTTCACGAGTCGCCACCCGGCTCGTCGAGCAGGCCGCCGGTAGCGACGAACAAGCCGCCGCCGCGCGCCTTGCCCTGCGCGAACTTTACCAACTGACCCTCCGTCACCAGCCCGCATGCGCCTGATCTCCCTCCATGTCCGGAACTACCGGATCCACACCGACACCCGGGTCGAGTTCGATGCCTCTCACAACCTCATCGGAGGCCCGAATGAAAGCGGCAAGAGCACCCTTGTCGAAGCCGCCCATCGCGCCTTGTTCCTCAACCACCGGCGCGGCGGCAACGTGCTCGAGAGCATGCAATCGAAAGACGCATCGGGACCCCCTGAAGTGGACCTCGAGTTCGAGCAAGGCGGCACCCACTACCATCTGAGCAAACGCTTCAAAGGCGCATCGACGGCGAGTCTCGCCGAACTCCGCACCGACACCCATGATCGCTGGACCGGAGCCGAGGCCGAGACGAAACTCGCGCAGCTCCTGGGCTTCGACGAACCCCTTTCCGCCAGCGCCGCGACCCAGTCGTGGGCCCACCTCTGGATCCGGCAAGGCGCCTCCGCCAATGACCCGACCCTCGACCTGAACGCCGAGCAAGCCACACTCGTGTCGCGCTTGCAGGAAGAAGGAGGCGCCGCCTTGATGCAGTCCGAGCTCGACGCCGCCGTCGCCCTGCGCTGTGCCGAGGCATGGGACGCCAACTTCACCAGCACCGGACAGACTCGTGCCGGCTCCGATCTGAAGCAGGCGGAAACCAACCTCGCCGAACAAGAGCGAATCCTCACCGAACGGACCGCCACCGCAAACCGGCTGGAGTCAGCTGTTAGAAATCATGAACGCGCGAGCCAACAACTCACCGAGATTGGTAAAACCCTGCCGGAACTCGAACAGCTCGAACAACAGGTCGTCGCCAAGCTGGCCGAAGTCGAAAAACTCAGAGCCGAGAAAGCAGACGTCGATCGCGAACTCACAGAAGCCCGCAAGTCACTCGCCGCCGACACCAAGGCAGACGGACGCATTCGTGATCTCGCCGGGGAAGTGGCGCGACTTGAAAAAGCCATCGAACCCCTGAACGCCGAGGTTCTCAAGGCACGCGAAGACCGGACCGCCGCCGAAGGAGCATCGAGGGAGTTGACCACTTCCGCAGACGCCGCAGCGGTCGCGACAAGAACCGCCCGACACCGCCGCGAGCTTGCCCAGCAATGGATCGAACAACTCCGCTGCCAAGCCTCCTTGGCAAAAACGAACGAGCGTCTCAAAAAAATCACCGCATTGCAGAACGAACTCGCTCCCCTTCAGCGAGCTCTCGCCGGCATGCCAAAGATCAGCAGCAAGGATCTGGATCGACTGCGCGCCCTCGAAAACAAAGTAGACCAAACCCGCGTCTCGCTTGAGGCGATTGCCGCAGGTGTGGAATGGACAAGCGGCGACGGCACTCCGCTATTGGACGGAGAGTCCCTGGAACGAGGAGTCGCCCGCACCATCACCGAGCCCTGCGACCTCGAAGTCGCCGGACACCGTTTCCGAATCCGCCCGGGTGGAGGAGCCAGCCTCGAAGAACTCCGTTCATCCCTCCACAAGTCCGAGGAAAAGCTCCGGGAAGCCTTCGAGGCTCTCGGCGTCGCCGACATGGCGAATGCTGCGCGCCATCTCGAAGAGCGCAGCGCCCACAGTGCCCGGATCAGCACCATCGAATCCAAGCTCGAAGCCCTCGATCCCGACGAAACCCGCGAGCACGCCACCCAACAGCAACGCAGCCTTTCGGAAACGGAGGCAGAGATCGCCCGACTCACCCCACTCGCAGGCGAGGTTAAAAAACCGAGCGACCTGAATGCCGCCACCGAAGCCCTCACCGACGCGGGACGCCTCCTAGCCTCCGCCGAAGGGGAAGAAAATGCCGCCCGGGGTCGTCAGCAGGCCAACCACGTGAAGGTCCAGGAGCTCATCCATAAACTCGAATCTTCCACCGAGAAACTTGCCGCCGCCACCACCGGCGCGGACCGAGCCCGCACCCAGCACGAGACGCTGGTGAAAGAACACGGCGATCAGGCGGCCCGCCGCGAACGCATCACCGCGACGGAGCGCAAGGTCGAAACCCTTGCGGCAAGCGAACTTCGTATTAGCAACAAGCTCAAGGAGCTCCAGCCCGAGTTGTTAGAACAGGACCTCACGCGCCATCGCCGGGCCATTTCCACCCAGCAGGAACTCCGCAACCAAGCGCAGCTTTCCCAGGCAGAGACCGCCGCCATCCTCAAAAGCGACGGCACCAGCGATCCCTATGCCGCCGTCGGCGAAGCCAAAGAAGCCGTCATCCGTGCCAAGGAAACTCACGCCTCCGCCTCCCGCCGGGCCGCTGCCGTGCGCCTCCTCCACGAGCTCTTTGAAGAAGAACAACAACGCTTCTCCGATCAACTCACCGAACCGCTTGCCCAGCGGATCAGCATTTATCTCCAATGCCTCTTCGGCCCCCAGGCCCGCGCGCGGATCCGCCAGAACACCGGCGACTTCTTCGGCCTCGAACTCATTCGCCCCGGCGGACCCTTCGAATTTGAAGAACTCAGCGGCGGCACCAAGGAACAACTCGCCGCCGCCGTCCGCCTCGCCATGGCCGAACTCCTCGCCGAAAGCCACGGCGGCTGCCTGCCCGTCATCTTCGACGATGCCTTCACCAACAGCGACGCCGATCGCATCGCCGGCCTCCAGCGAGTCCTCGACTTCGCAGCCAGCCGCGGCCTCCAGATCATCGTCCTGACCTGCACCCCCATCGACTACGCCAGCCTGGGTGCTCGAAACATCACCCTGGAACCCCTTAGCCCGAATCAAGCAGCACTCTCTTCATCGAAAGCACCGGAAAATTCAGGACCCGCCTCAGGAAATCTTTGATTCCGAATGTAGAACCTTTAACTCTGGACGCTGCCAACTGCATGCACAGACTCATCAATGCCTTGGAGTCCAGACAGATTGTCTTATCCCAGCCCTCTTAAAAGCGTGCAGCCTGTGACTACCCTTGCAGCCCAGTTCTCCACTCCGAAAACGATTTAAAGAAACCCCACTGACCAAAGCCAAATTCCAAAGTATCAGTCCATGTCCAAACCCACTATCGTCTGTCCCGACCTAAAATCTGCATTGGACCTCGCTCAGTCGAAGCGCCCAGATGCCGTCGGCAATCGCTTCCACTCCTTCCGAATTGAACTGCAAGACCCAGGACCAACAGCGACGGACTTGGTATCCCAGCTCGTGGACAATGGCTGGCACTTGATGGGCCTTCCCCTTGTCGTCGAAGCGAGCGAAGACAGGTCGAAGCACCTTCTAGTCTCGATGATGCAGTCGAACCCCCGGCCTCTTGAGTTACGAGCCCATCTCAATCTTGAAGGTCAGTTTCGTGCGGATGGTGAGCTGCGTGGCGAATCACGCATAATATGATCCACCCCTCACCACCAAGGATCACCTCCTCGAACGCGGCGACCTTATTTCGGGGCGCGGAAGAGATAGAAGTATCCAGATGCCGTCCAAAGGATAGAAATCACCAGCGTCCAACAGACTGCCCAAACAGCCATATCTCCCCACCAATCGAACGCCTACGGCATCCAAGAATTCTCATCTGTTCATGCCACACTTTCAGACAATTATGCTTCATCTTTGATTTATCTTCCGTATCTAATCCTAAAGGAAATCTCTCTGTGATCATCAATCGATAGAAGGTGTTCCGAAACACGACTCAACCGCCCTAACCCGCCCAAACCATGCCAAAGCCTCCTCCCAATCCTCTGAAGAAATTCCTCTCCGACTTGGACCCTAAACAACGTGAACTTGTTTCGCTCAGCCTCGACCTTCAGATCGAGAGCCTCAAGCCGAAGACGAATGACGAGAAAAAGGGCGTCCTAGAGGCTCGGATTCTGGGTCAGGTCAATTAGCCAAAAAACGCCATGATTTTCGAGCGGATCACCCTCCACAATTTCCAGCGGTATTGGGGCACCAACACCATCGATTTCCCGTCGGCGAACGGATCAAAGTCGATCGTTCTAGTGCTCGCGCCAAACAATAGCGGCAAAACGACGATCCTACGAGCGCTCCGCTTCCTTCTCTATGGCCACCTTGCGGGCAACCAACGAGAAACCGCATGGAATCTGGCAAACGACCGATGCCGACGCGAGGCCGAGGTTGGCGAGAATATCGATGTTTGGGTCGAAGCCCGTTTGTCGATTGGAGACAAGGAGCCCATCACCCTCCGTCGGCAGCTTCAGACCCGCCAATCGGGTCCAGACCGGTGGATAACCGAGGGACCATTTCTCCAGCACAAAAAGACTGATCGTCCGAACGAGCAGTTCGCGGATGATGCCGATGGCTCCCTACAGCTCCAGATCGATGCGGCCGTGCCGCAAGACCTCTTCTCCTGGTTCTATTTCGCTGGCGAACCGGCAGAGGGCAAGATGTCCCACGGGAATAGCGGGGCGCTAACCGAACCATTGAAAAAGGCAATCCAGATTCGCCGTTGGGCAGACGCAATCCACACCGCTCAGGGAGTTCTCGCCAACTTAAAGTCCACGCTCCAAAAGGAGACAAGAAACCACGGTGCCTATTCCGAGCTCTTGAGAAAGAAGGACGTCGTCTCTCGGAGCAAGGGAGAGAACCAAGAAGCTCTCCTTCAAATCAAGGGTGAACTCCACTCACTTCAGCAAAAGTATGACCAACTCGATGGCGAGTGCCTGAGAACCAGCAGGAAGGCGGAAGAATCGCAGAAGCTCTACCAACGTTTGAAGGATCAGGAGCAGAAACGGGACCGAGCCCTTTCAAATCTCGATAGATCCCGCAACGAGATCTGCGCACTGGTCTCTAAAGGCTCCGGCCTTCCCCTTCTTGAGCCAATCCTCGGCCAGATTGAAGACCGACTTGAAGCCCTGAGAAAAGCCAACCTTCTTCCTGCTGACATCTCGAAGGGCTTTATCGAGCGTCTCCTTCGGACCCAGACCTGTGTCTGCGGAAGAACACACGACGATGATGCGAAACACCATCTCCAAGCCTACCTCGATAAGACTCTGGCGAATCATACGAACAACGATCTGGTCAACCTCGCCAATGCTTTGGAAGGCGGCCAAGAAGGGCGGATTCGCTCAGCCATCCGAAGCTTCTCTCCGCTGCTGAGACAGGCGTCCGAGCGCAAGATTGATGCCACACGGGAAGTATCGGAATCAAAGAGAGCGATCGAGGAGCTGAAGCCCCAGGTCCAATCGTCGTCGATTGAGGAATTCAATAAATTGGTCCGCGCCCGCGAGGAGGCGAGCCGAGACCTCCGATCAAAACAGGCTACCGAAGCCGAACTCGATCGCAAGATCAAGACACAGGAGGCGACGCTCAGGGACCTTAGCCCCCAGATCGCAAAAGCGAGACCGAAACGAGGAAGCGGCGAGGCCGAGAAGCTTGAGGCCGCGATCGAAATTGCTGAGGACCTCCTTTCCAATCTGAGAGAGGGTCGCCAATGCTTCCAGGACTCCGTTTACGAGCTTCTTCAGGAACGCATGAGCCACCACTTTGATTCCTCGGTCACGGGTGGAAACCGATCCAAGCTTGATCGAGAAACCCTGCTTCCTATGATCGTCGATTATTCAGGGAATCTGGTTCGAAATCCAGGCGGCGGTGAAATGCAGGTCCTCTCGATCGCGTTCGTCGCAGCACTTGCCGAACTCCGCTCGCGTATCAATGCCGACCTCAAGGGAGCGGGGCTAGGCGGACGTCTCCTCGGAGAACAATCCTTCATTCTCGACTCCCCCTTCACGAGTGCCGACCCGGTTGTTCTCGTCGCTTTCAAAAGCTTCACAGGTGTTCGGATTGCAGCATTCTGCGTTTCCAACTAGAAGGTTTAACGAGAATCATGGCGGACCTGAACTACAACACACTTCAAGTGCTCCAGAAGGAACACCCCGCGTGGCGTCTGCTTCGTTCGGATCATGCTCCGCTGGTGGTCTCGTTTCTCAACCGCGTGTTCGTGCAACCGAATGTCCGCGTGATCCCCGAAGCGGATCTAGCAGAAGCTCTGGAGGACGAACTCTTCGGTGTGCGTGAACGTTTCGATTTGACGGATTATCCGCGCCCGGCCCGGGAATACCTAAACGACTGGGCATCACCTGAAAAAGGTTGGTTGCGGAAATTCTACCTGCGCGGGACAGACGAGGCTCATTTCGACTTGGTGCCCGCGACTGAACGAGTCATCACTTGGCTCGGTGAACTGGGTTCGCGTGCATTTGTAGGCACCGAGTCGCGGCTGCTCACCCTGTTCGAACTTTTGCGCCAGATGGCCATGGGATCAGAGACCGATCCCGAAACCCGCGTGACCGAACTGCAGAAACGCCGCGATGAAATCGACCGGGAAATCGCCGCCGTGCTGGCCGGCGACGTGGCCTTGCTCGACGACACCGGCATGCGCGACCGCTTCCAGCAGTTCACCCAAATGGCCCGCGAACTCCTCTCCGACTTCCGGGAAGTAGAACACAACTTTCGGACGTTAGATAGATCGGTGCGTGAGCGAATCGCACTCTGGGAGGGAGGCAAAGCCGCGCTGCTGGATGAAATCCTGGGCCGCCGAGATGCGATCGATGATTCCGATCAAGGCCGCAGTTTCCGTGCGTTCTGGGACTTTCTCATGTCAGACCGCCGTCAACAGGAACTCACCAAACTATTGGACTCCATTCTGGATCATGCCGCCGTTCGAGCCACCGATCCGGACCCTCGACTCCGGCGCGTGCATTACGACTGGCTTGAAGCGGGCGACCACACTCAGCGAACGGTAGCCGACCTTTCGAAGCAGCTCCGGCGTTTTCTCGATGACAAGGCCTGGTTGGAAAACCGACGCATCATGGATCTCCTGCATGGCATCGAAACCAAATCGCTTGCGGTGCGTGAAACGCCGCCGGGCACAGCCTTCTTCATGAATATTCGTGAAACCTCCGCCGCGATCCAACTGCCCTTTGAGCGTCCGCTTTATACTCCCCCCTTTAAGCCCGATCTAAATACGAGCGTGCTAGCCGCAGACGAAGTGGAAATCGATGCCGCGGCACTCTTCGCCGTGCGTTTTGTCGATAAAGCGGCACTTTCTTCCCACATCCGCCATGCGCTCCAGAACACCCCGCAGGTAAGTTTGCGCGAGCTTGTGGAATCCAAGCCGTTAGAGCACGGCCTGGCGGAAATCATCGCCTATCTTGAAGTAGCTTCCGGGTCATTCAAGATCACCATCGATGAATCCAGCGAGGAAATCCTAGTATGGGAGTCGCTTGTCGAAGGCGGTATCCCACTCCATAAGTCCGCTCGTCTTCCCCGCGTGATATTCGTCCGATGAACCCACCTCCCACCACTCCCGAATCACCGCCTGATGTCGCTTTGTCAGCGATCATCATTCCCTTGCTCAAAGGGGTCGTCTATCAGGATGGCGATCCCAAGTTGTGGGCCGGTCTGCTCGCCTTGGATGCGAGAGTTCGGGATTACGTAGAGGTGCTCGACCTGGAGCTTGTTCTCGATGAATCGGAGGGATACGCCTTTCTCCGATCGCGGGAAACGGATCCGGACGAGTTATCCCAAAGCCCGCCCCGCACCGCCACGCCACGGCTTTACATGCGCCGCCAGCTTTCGTTTCCGGTAAGCTTGATGCTGGCGCTGCTGCGCAAGAAACTCGCGGAATCCGATTCCACCGGCGGTGACACGCGGCTCGTTCTCAGCCGCGATGAATGCGCCGAAATGCTGCGGCTTTTCCTCCCGACGCAAACGAACGAAGCTCGAATCACCGATCAGATCGAGACACATCTCAACAAAATCGCCGAACTCGGATTCATCCGCAAACTCAAGAGTGCTGCCGGTTCTGGTCAAGCGGTAGCTTACGAAGTACGCCGTATCCTCAAAGCCTTTGTCGATGCCCAGTGGCTCGCCGAGTTCGATGCACGCCTAGAGGCCTATCGCTGCCACATGGAATCCCCGACGGAGGAGACGAATGAAAACTGACTCTGACGATACGTTCCTGGAGTTCGCGGAGGACGATTCGTTGACCGGGTTCCGCCTCCGCCGATTGGAGGTCTTCAACTGGGGCACCTTCGATAAGAGGGTCTGGAGCCTGCATCCAGAAGCCCGGAACTGTCTCATCACCGGTGATATCGGTTCAGGAAAATCCACTCTGGTAGATGCTATCACCACGTTGCTCGTTCCGGCCAATCGTATCGCGTTCAACAAAGCTGCCGGTGCGGAATCCAAAGAGCGGAGCTTGCGATCCTACGTGCTCGGATACCATCGCACCGAGCGTTCCGAAAGCGGTGTCGGAGCCGCGAAACCAGTGGGGCTCCGTGACGCGAACTCCTTTACCGTGTTGCTGGCGGTATTTCACAACGAAGGCTATGACCAAACGATTTCACTCGCCTGCGTGCTTTGGATGAAGGACCCCAATGGTCCGCCATCCCGGTTCTATGTGGGGGCCGAGCGCGACCTTACAATATCTAGCGATTTCACAGATTTCGGCTCGGACATGCGGGAGCTGCGTCGCCGACTTCGCCAATCCGGGGCGACTCCCATCGACTCCTTCACGGAATATAGTGCATGGTTCAGAAGGCGCTTCGGAATCGAAAACGAACAGGCGCTCGACCTTTTTCACCAGACGGTTTCGATGAAGTCGGTCGGGAATCTCACCGATTTTGTCCGCGACCACATGCTCGAACCCTTCGAGGTGGAAACGCGTATTTCATCGCTGATCAGCCACTTCGACGATCTGGACCGAGCTCACGCCGCCGTGCTCCGTGCGAAGCGTCAGGTGCAACTCCTCACGCCGATCATTGGCGACTGCAACCGCCATGAGGAACTGCGGGCCGAGTCAGACGAGTTGAAGGAAGCTCGCGAGTTACTAACAGCGCATTTTGCCTCACTGAAGATTGGATTGCTGAACGAACGAAACGCCAGCTTGCACGCCGAGGAAGAACGGCGACGACAGAATCTCGCGGCCATCATTGAGAATCTCGCATCCCTGCGTAAGGACGAGTCCGCGCTCGCCCGCCAGATCGCGGAAAATGGCGGTGATCGAATTGCGGTGCTTGCCGCCCAGATCGATGAACTAACCGCCGAGCGCAATCGCCGCAGCTTGAAGGCTGAGCGCTATGCCGACCTCGTCCGGCAGCTTGACGAAGCCGTTGCCAAAACTTCCGATTCGTTTGTCGAGCAGCGCGACCGGATTGCTGGAATGAAAAGGGATGCCGAGAACGAGGAGGCAGACCTTCAGAACCAAGTAACAGATGACGCTGTGGCCATGCGGCGCTTGCAGGATGAGCAGCAGGAACTGGCAAATGAAATCGCCAGCCTCAAGGCACGGCGGAGCAATATACCGTCTAAACAGATCGCAATCCGTGAAGCCCTTTGCGGCGCGATGGGAGTCTCGGAGAACGAAATGCCCTTCGCAGGTGAGCTGTTGCAAATTCATCAGGAGGAATCCGTATGGGAGGGCGCTGCCGAGCGGCTTTTGCACAACTTCGGGCTATCACTCCTCGTTCCGGACAATCACTATTCCGAAGTCGTCGAGTGGGTGGACCGCACTCACCTGCGGGGACGTTTGGTTTACTTCCGGGTGCGCCAAGCGCGTTGTGAGGAATTGTCCCCGGCGCATCCGGATTCCATCATCCGCAAACTCTCGATCCTCCCAGATTCTCCATTTTACGACTGGATGGAACGCGAACTCTCTCATCGTTTCGACGTGGCTTGTTGTGAAACTCATGAGCAATTCCGGCGGGAAACTCGAGCCATCACCCGAGCCGGACAGATGCGGATGCCGGGGGAACGTCACGAAAAGGACGACCGCCATCGGCTTGACGACCGGTCCCGTTACATTCTCGGCTGGAGCAACGAGGCGAAGATCGCGACTCTGGAACGCGAAAAGGCGAAAGTGGAATTCGACGGCGCGGCGATTGCATCCCGTTTGGCCAACACTGAAAAGAAACGCAGTAATTTGCGCACACGAATCGGCTTGCTTTCCAAACTCGAAGAATACCGGGAGTTTCGTGAGATCGATTGGGAATCCATTGCGTCTCAAGTCGCGAACAAGACTCAAGAGTTGCGAGAATTGAAAAACGCATCGGACATTCTTCGCGAACTCAACGAGCGCCTGAAAATTGTCCAAACTTCAATTGAACATGAAGATGCGAAGAAGAGCGATGAAGACAGCAAGCTCGGAGCTGTCGAAGTGCGAATCCAGAATACTCAGGCACTGAGCGATTCCGCGAACGCTCTGGTGAGAGAAGCAGACGCCGACGCGCTAACAAGCAGAGTCGACCGTCTGGACGAACTACGACGTGAGGCACTCGGCGAGCACACGCTCACGGTTGAGGGCTGCGATGCCCGCGAGCGCGAGGTGCGTGCGTGGATGCAGGCACGCATCGATTCAAGAGACAAGGCGGGCAATGCGGTGCGTGACCGATTGATCGGGCGCATGAGTGATTTTTGCCGGGAGTTCGAGGCGGAAACCCGCGAGATGGACGCATCCGTGGAATCATCCGGTGAATTCCGAACTTTGCTGGAGCGCCTTCGGGGAGACGACCTGCCGAGGTTTGAGAAACGTTTCAAAGAACATCTCAATCAAAATACCATCCGGGAAATCGCAAACTTCAATGCGCACCTGAATCAACAACGCGAAACAATTCGCGAACGCGTGGATCGGATCAATCAATCCCTTGTGGAAATTGATTACAATCCCGGGCGCTATATCAAACTCGAAGCGACGCCTGTTCCCGATCAGGACATTCGCGCATTTCAGAATGAATTACGTGCCTGCACTGAAGGCGCTCTAACTGGATCTGACGATGAACAGTATTCCGAGGCAAAGTTTATTCAGGTCAAAAGCATCATCGAGCGCTTCCGGGGTCGCGAGGGAACCACGGATCTGGATCGTCGCTGGACGCGAAAGGTCACCGATGTTCGCAACTGGTTTGGTTTCGCCGCCAGCGAGCGTTGGAAGGAAGATCACAGTGAGCACGAACACTACTCGGACTCCGGTGGTAAATCGGGCGGGCAAAAGGAAAAGCTCGCATACACCATTCTCGCGGCGAGCTTGGCTTATCAGTTTGGTTTGGAGTGGGGGCGAGTCCGCTCTCGCACGTTTCGTTTCGTTGTCATTGATGAGGCGTTCGGGCGTGGATCGGACGAATCCGCACAATACGGGCTGCGGCTTTTTGAAAAGCTCAACCTCCAGCTTCTCATTGTCACCCCGTTGCAGAAAATCCATATTATCGAGCCCTATGTCGCGTCAGTTGGATTCGTTCACAATGCGGGCGGTTGTGATTCACAGCTACGCAATCTCACAATCGAAGCCTACCGCGAGGAAAAGGAGCGTGCCACGTCATGAGCCGATCCAAGAAAATCGACTGGATGACACCGGGCGATGTGAAATCAAAGCTCCGTCGGCGCTGGGATCGCGGCGACATTCTGTCCGGCCAAATCAAAAGAGAATCGTTGTTTCCCCTTCGCTTTACGATCCGTGGACCAAGCTCGTCTGAGCTTTCATCGAACTTCTCCGCAGTCGGGGACTGGGCGTTGAGTTGGCGCGAGCAAGCGGCAATTCAATGCGAATGGAAGAACATCCAACACAAACTGTTCGGAGCCAATGAATTGCCCTCCGCTGCCGTTTTTGGCGACGTCGAAGCCGCAGTCCGGTTACTGGGGGTTCGGCGTGAGTGGGACACCTTCCGCAGGATCTCAGAAATGACAGACTCCGCATTTCCCGACTTACACCCTTGGTTGGCCCGACGGCCCATGTTTGCGCTCGATCTAGCTGACGATTGGGAGCGACTGCTCTCTGTGCTCAATTGGATTCGTGATCATCCACGCAGCAATCTCTACCTTCGTCAGATCGACGTTCCTGGAGTCCATACCAAATTTGTCGAGCGGCATCGCGGCACTCTTGCCGAACTGCTCGATCTCATACTTCCGGCAGAACTGATCAATCCCGATTTCCGAGGGGTCACCGGCTTCGCCAATCGATATGGATTGCGTGACAAACCGGAGCGCATCCGTATCCGCTATCTCGATCCAGCCTGCGCCATTGAGCCGAATCGCCTGGGACTCGATCTCACTCTCGATGCCGCAGCCTTCCGTCTGCTAGATCCTTCCGTGGAACGCGTCTTCATCACCGAGAACGAAATCAACTTCCTGGCTTTTCCAGATTTCCCCCGGAGTATCGTGATCTTCGGTGCGGGTTATGGTTGGTCAGCCTTGGCAGGCGCGGAGTGGCTCCAGCGCTGTGCCATCCATTATTGGGGGGATGTCGATACTCATGGATTTGCCATTCTCGATCAACTACGGACATATCTACCACACACTCAGTCGCTGTTGATGGATCTCGATACCTGTGTCGCATTCCGCGATCTCTGTACCCATGAAGCAACCCCCACCAAACGAGATCTTCAGCGTCTAACTGCTGGCGAATTGGCGACACTTGATTATCTCCGTGCCGACGCGCGTCCTGAGTCTCCACGTCTTGAACAAGAGCGCTTGCCATTCTCGGTGCTCGAAGTGGTTCTGCGTGACATCAATGATCGTGATAGTCGGGTGATTGGAAACGGTGGGCTTTCCGATGCCACTCAAAGTGCTTCGGATCCGGCCTGAGACGGGCTTGAAGTTGAAAGTTCAGTGGCTGGTTGTGAAATTGCGCCAGCAATTTCCCATGTGGCGATGACTCGGTGTAGCGTCCGAGGGCGATCTGGACGAGCAGATCATCGCCATTTGGAACAACTGTCCAAAGTCCGGCGTCGAACATCCAGTGGGCGTCGGGAGTGAGGGCGAGGCCGTTTCGGGGATCATCGTTGCCGCTTTTGGCGTGTTGGTGGATGTGGGCGGCTTGGACAATGTAGCCGTCGGTAGTTTCAAGTCGGTAACCGGTGAGGGCACATGTGAATTGATAGCCGCTGGTGACATCAACTTTGAAACGGCTGTCGCGGCCTTTCTTCCGACTCGCTTTGAACGCGTCGGCGTTTTGCTTGAAATCGGCCATCTCGGCGGAGTCGGGAATGGGAAGACCGAGGCGTTCGCAGATGCCAACCTGTTCTCCAGGAGTGAAGTAACTGGCGATCAAGCCGCGCCGGGCTTGTTGGCGGAATGCGGGATCTTGGAGGCACGAGAACAGACCGGGATCGAGTTTGCAGAGGCGGGTGGTGAGTTTTGAACTCGATGGCGCGCCGTGTTCGTCGAAACGCTCCCAGATTGAATCGTGGATGCCGCCGAGAGCGTTGAAGGGCATGGCGATGTCAGGGCGGTTGCGTTGGCGATCGAGAACCAAGTCCCAGTAGCTGCGGAATTGGGAGACGAGCCGTGCATGAAATGGAACTAAGGCATCCTTGAACTCACCGGCTTCGATGAGATCGATCACGCTGAGTAACATCAGTGGCTTGTGCGGGGCTATGCCGCGTGCCTCGGTGCGGGCCGCGTTGAGGTTGGCGAGTTTGCCAAGCCAGTAGGCACTTTTATTTGTCTCCATTTGCCTATTCGGATCCGGTCTTTGGTGTTTTTTGTTGAGGTTTGCGTTTTGATTCCTTGCGCAGGTTATCAATCAGGCATCCGGCATCTTCCAGGTCGGAGCATTCGATGTATTCGACTGGCCATTCCGACTCGGTTAGACTTTTAGATGGTAGATCCAGTTGCCGCAATGCTGCTATCCGGTGAATACCGTCGCAGACATCGATGAATTTCGAAAGCGGAAGCTTCAGCGTTCCAAAGCCGCTTTCGGGATGTGCGGGGTGTGGCGTGAATGTGCTGCCTTGCCCGATGGCAACCAGCAATGGCGGGGCGGGAGGTATGGAACCTGCGGACAGCCAATCGTTTGCCATTCTACGGGCGCGGGGATGATTTAGCCGCAGGCCGCTGCCTTGTGTTCCATCTTTGGCGAATGAACCCAGGCAGAAGAGAATCGTTTTCAAAGACCAATTTGCGATGAATTGCGGACGCCCCTTTTTTTGAAGACGAATCGCCATGAATTCGAGAGTGGGTTCATCGATCATGCCGCGAGCTGGATTTTGTCTGATAGTTCAGTCTGTTTTTTGGATTTGGCAGGCATGGTCTGGGGTAAAGATTGAAATTCCGAAATGCGGAGATGCTAAAAGTTGGTTGGCTTGGTGAAGCTTGGCTGGTCAATCCTTCGGAATGCGCCCGGACTTCGACTCGATTTTCTTTTCCTCGGCCTTCACCCGGCGTTCGAGTTTTTTGATGTCTTCCTCAGGGGGCAGGTTTTCGGCTTTGATGCCACGCTGGCCGAGCATTTCACGGACGCTATGGTTGTTCTGGACGTGTTCACGAGTGAGCATGAAGTCCTCGACGGGACGCTCCGCCCCGCTTCCGAGGGGGACCATTTTCGTGACGCCACGAAAATGGTGTTCAGGATCGTAACCTGTTGTCTTACAGGAATCGATGGCCCGCTGAATGGCGGTCATAAAGTTCTCCCAGCGTGCGTAACCAAGAGGGGCCTGAAGGTCCCTGGCAAACCAGAACTCCAGTGCGGCTTCTTCGGGATGGATTTGGACCAGTTGATCGAACTGAACTTGCAGGGTGACGATGGAATCGGGATTCATGGCGGTAAATCAGGTGAGTGGCCTCTGCGAAGCGGGTCGTTTCAAGCAATGGCGTGCATGGATCTTCACTTCTTGTCCCGTTGGCGGGAAGCGGCCTCCACCTTCTTCTCGGACTCTTCCAAGGGCAAGCCAAGCGCTTGCTTGATGACATTGGTGGTGAGGATGACGTTGGTCGTGACCTTGGAAACCTTGCCGCCGATCAGGGCACGGCCTTCCCAGACTTTGGCGTTGGCGCGGGACCAATCGATTTTCTCAAGGGAGGCAAGTTTGGGTTTCCAGCCCTTGGGGTGAGCCTTGAGCAAAGCATTCCCGGCCTTGCCGATGGCTTGAAGGGCGATGCCGTGGGAGTGGATGAAGCCTTCACGGACTTCGCTGGCGGGCATGCGGCCGTCCTTGACCTGGGTCCACGCCGGGAAGTGGAAGGCGACTTCCTCCCAGAACTCGCGGGCGAGTTTGGCATCGGCGTTGAGATCGCCGGTGGCGAGGCCTTCGACGAGGTCGGCGCAAGCATTGTAAAAAGCGGACAGGGTGAAGAGCTTGCGCGAACGGGGAGCGAGCGAGGATTTCTCCATGTCCACGATTTCCTTGTAGAAGCGGGACTTGAGGATGACGAGCTTGGCGAGCTTCGCCTTGTCGTTGCGGTGATCGTAGAGCAGGCTGATCGAGCGGCTGGGGCGGATTGCGTGGCGGTTGAGGTCGGCGAACATCTGCTGGCAGCGCTCCAGCCCAATATCGAGAAAGAAGACCACGGCGATAGTCTCGTGGGCGAGTTCCGGGCGCTGCTCCAGTGCGGAGATGATGGCGGCGCGGCGGTGCTGGCCATCATTGATGATGAACTTGGCGTCCATGGGCACCTTGAGGATGCCGAGTTTGTCCTGATCTCCCAAGGCTTCAAAATCGACCTTGGAATCAATGGACACCGTGAGCGCGGAGAAGACGTAGTCGTCTGGGTTGTTCAAAACGTAGCCCGCCATTTCCGGGATGCGGCCTTTGCTAAGGATGCGCTGGGCCCGGAGTTCCGGCGGGAGTTCGTCCTCGTTGAAGATGGAGATTTGGCGCATCATGCGTAGACTCCACATGGCGACGTAGTATTCGCGTCGGGCCTGGACGCCGCGGATGACGGGGAAGCTGAGAGTGGGTTCGGTATCCATGGGGTCTGGGGGATCAGGGTAGTTCGTGGAAGGCGGCAAGACGTGGGATGGCTTCGCGGGCGATGCGGACGGATTCGCGAGCGAGCTGCACCCGGGTTTCCAGATCGGCGGTTTTCCCGGTGTCGCCGGATTCGCTTACTTCTCGGAGTCTTCCTTCGAGTTGGGCGAGACGAAACTCGGATCGTTGAAGGATCAAGAGCCCTTCGTAATAGGCGGGGGTGGAGCGATAGAGGTCATGCGCCCGCCTAGCTCCTGCAGCCAGTTCTTCGGCGCTCTGCCAATCGAGAGTGCTGTGGAAAATCTCGTCCCGCATCAAATTCTCAAGCAGCGCAAGCCGACGCTCCGGCGCACCTGTGGCGGCGGCGATAAGGGATGCGTAGGGCGATGCTTTTTGACGTTGCACGGGAAAATGCTTTGGTATTTCTTTCGGGGCAGATGGCCTTGCGAGCGGTATCTGTTTGTTAAATACGACACATCGCTTTAGCAAACACTTTTTAGATTTTCTTATCAGCCTCCTGAAATGTCCCCAGTTTACCTCGACTGCAACGCCACCACTCCCCTCGACCCAGCGGTCCAGGAAGTGCTGTTTCGCTATCTGACTGAAGAATTCGGCAACGAAGGGAGTCGCACGCACGAATACGGGTCACGGGCGAAGCAGGCGGTGCAGAAAGCTCGCGATCAAGTGGCGGCGGTAGTGGGAGCGAAACGCGATGAAGTGATTTTCACCAGTGGCGCAACGGAGTCCAACAATTTGGCCATCCTTGGGTTAGCCGCTCACGGGAACGAGACAGGAAAGCGGCACCTCATCGGCACACGGATCGAGCACAAGGCGGTGATTGAGCCGCTGGAAGCAATGGAGAAACAAGGCTTCGAAGTGACCTGGCTGTCATCGGACGAGCATGGTCGAGTGCGCGTAGAGGATCTGGAAGGTGCGCTCCGGCCGGACACACTGCTGGTATCGATCATGGCGGCGAACAACGAGACGGGTGTTCGCCAGCCGCTGCATGAGATCTGCAAGATCTTGGAAGGCCACGAAGCCTATCTCCATACCGATGCGGCGCAGGCTTTCGGCAAGGATCTGGAACCCTTGCGCAAGGTACGGATCGACCTGATTTCGGTGAGTGGACACAAGATTTACGCACCGAAAGGGATCGGAGCGCTGATCACACGTCGCCGGGGATATGATCGCCCTCCGCTCAAGCCGCTCTTCTACGGCGGTGGCCAGGAACGCGGCCTGCGACCCGGCACGCTTCCGGTCGCACATGTAGCCGCGTTGGGTATGGCCGCTGAGGTCGCACTCAAGCAGCACGAGAAGCGTCGCGAACACTGCCGCAAGATCAAGGACGCGGCGCTGGCAGCATTTGCTCCGCTCTCCTCACGGATTCACGGGCCGGCGGAAGAGACGATGGATCATGTGCTGAATCTCGCTTTCCCGGGCATTGATTCCGAGGCGCTGATCGTCGCGCTCAAGGATTTGGTGGCGATCTCCAACGGTTCAGCCTGCACGTCGAGCAGCTACACCCCCAGCCATGTGATCAAAGCCATGGGCTACGGGGATGATGAGGCCAACGAGGCTCTTCGTTTTAGCTGGTGCCACATGACGCCGGATGTGGACTGGGAAGAGATTGCACAACGAATCCGCAATCTGGTATAGGTCGGACGTGCCCCTAGTCGAACTCGATCAAGACATTCTCGACCATCTCAAGTCGGAGGTCCGTGACTTTGGTGAAACGCCCTCATCCGTCTTGAGAAGGCTGCTAGGTCTGAATAGGGGTACCGCGCCGGAGATTGCCGAACCTAGACAACCGCCTGACCCACCAGCCATCCATGTGGATCCTCCCCCCTGCCCCCCAACTACGGCACCCGGTCACCAGAGTTCGACAACCCGCAACCAAGCTCCAAATGCTGACCAAACTGCCATTATTAGTCCACACGAAGTTGATGCAGCGAGGCACGCGATTGACCGTTTCATGCTGATCCTCAAAAAGCTCTACCTGTGGAGTCCTGAGCGATTTGTAGCGGTAGAGCGAGTGAAGGGACGGAGGCGAATCTACTTTTCGCGCTCAGTTGCAGAGGTGGCGGCAGCAGGGAATGCTGTAAATCCCCAACGCATCCAAGGAACTCCTTATTTCGTAGCGACGAATCTCAGCAACGATAGGAAGGTCGCAATCATGAATGAAGTCCTCACACTTCTTCAAGTGCCCTTCCCTAAGCGCCCCGAACTTATCCGAATTCTGAACACTCAGAACATGATCCATCAGCCGATTGAACTGCCTCCATTACCCGAAACCATGGAAGAAAAAGGCGCGATCGACGACGATCAGATATAGGTAAACAAGCTCATCGCCAAAACAGGGAAACTATGGAGAAACAAATCTTTGTCTGCCCCCTCCCTTACGCGGCCTACGCTATCTTTAAGCGATTGAGATCGGCATGGGAGTTGAACGGCTCACAGGGACAGGAGCCGCCACTACCACTTGTTCTAGATGGATGGCACTACTCCTCCGATGTCGACAAACAGTTCCGCTGGAGGCAGGTGGTTGATTGGGCCAAACGCAATGGGGAGCACGAAGCTCTGTTAGACCTTAAAGAGGAGGACTGCTACTATGTTAGTGAACTTTCAACTTCGTACCCGGAACAGCACTATAGTTTCGAATACATCGAGCCTCGCGACCGGCCTACCGACGCACAAATCGACACCGCATTTACTACCCTCTTAAAGAATTGGACGCACATAGCCGGGCCAGAAGTCTCACCCTACTGTGTTCCGCATTCCATCACGGGCCGGAAAGCTCGCCGTCTTCTCGTGAAACTAACAGGAGAAGGCAACCCGCCTTGGGGTAGCTGGTTTTCTCTAGACTCCGGTCCTAGCCGGAAACGCTTCACTGAATTCCGGCAACGAATCAATGATGCCGTCAAGCCAGCCG
>NZ_JBATWY010000215.1:0-15582 GCF_049672945.1 Haloferula sp.
CCCACGCGCCATCACATGGTAGACGGCGCCAGCGGCTTCGTAGCGGAGGGGGCGAGCCATGGCAGGAAAGCTAGCGAATCCGACGCGGGGGAGTCAATGCTTGAAAAACGGGACCGACCCCTTTGAGGGGAGTCAATGCTTGAAAAACGGGACCGACCCCTTTGAGATCCACCACACGCTGAGACGACTCAGGCCGCCTGGTCCGTTGGATGCAAATGGTGCTCCATTGTCCACGCGAATGATCTCAGGAAGCCCATAGCAGCGGAATAGGGCTCGGAACTCGGCTTTCACCCATAGCGTCCGGGTCTCTTCCATCACCGCCAGTTTCAGCACCATCCGACTGTGGAGATCCGTCACGGTTAGCGGATCACAGCGGCTTCTGTCCCCCAGCGTGAACCAGCCTTTGAAATCGACTCCAAGTACATGATTCGCGTGTTCTGGCGCGGTTAGTGTGCCGCGCTCGACCTTGAAAACGGCACCACGCCTTTTACGCTCGGTAACCATCCCATTCCTTTTGAGCACTTCTCCGACGGTGCTCACTGCTGGTGGAGACTCGATGCCATGTTTTACGACCAGAAGCTCCTGGATCTTCTTAGGTCCCCAGGTCTTGTGCTTGCGCTTCTCCGAGCAGATCAGACGGGAGATCTCATCGCTCGTCCGATGGCTCGCGCTCTTTGGTGCACGGCTGCGGTCCTTGAGTCCATTGACCCCCTCAGCAGCGTGGCGCGCTACCCATTTGTGACCCGTCTTACGACTGATTCCAAATTCCCGGCACAGCTCGGCCATTCCAAATCGGTCAGTCCCATGCAGGCTGATAAATCTTAGTTTTTCGTCCATCGGTAACACGTTTTTCCAGGGCATACGCCCGTTTTAATGTGTTACCCATGTTCCGGTTAGTTTGTAACCGATGTTCCCGGTTCATACCCCCCTTGCGCGTAATAGCTGGCGAATTGCCAACCGGGGGTCTAGTGTTCAGGGATGTGATGCCTGCGTGAAACGCTTGATCAGCTTTCATGGCCCCTGCCATCACCCGGATGATTCAACCTCTTGGCGGAAACCTGACCCATGACCGGTTCGTCGCAATTTTTGGCAACTGTCTTGACCCGATTCGGAAGATTCGTCGTCTGGTTCTACTACTCTCCGGTGCGAATCATTGGCAGAGACCACATTCCGCAATCCGGCCCGTTGCTGCTGGTCGCCAACCACGCCAACTCCCTGTTCGACCCTGTGCTCGTGGGCTTGACCGCCAAACGCCGGGTTTGCTTCCTCTCCAAAGCGCCGCTCTTCCAGTCCCCCTTCCTTGCGAGGTTCATGCTCTGGATCGGCATGATCCCTGTCTACCGCCGGCAGGATGACCCCGGAAAGGCCAAATGCCGCCTGCACAGCCTTGCGGTGGCGGCCGAATCCCTCTCCACAGGGTCCGCCATCGGCATCTTTCCTGAAGGAAAATCCCATGACCAAAGAACCCTCACGGACATCTTCGGAAGTGCGGCACGCCTAGTTCAACAGGCGGTCGATGCCGGCGCCACCGATCTTAAGATCGTTCCCGTTGGCATCAACTTCTACGACAAGCGCTTGTTTCGAAGCGCCGTCTGGATCGAGGTGGGCCCCGCTTTCGATGCGACTTCAATCATCGTTGGCACTCAATCCATCGCGGACGAAAGGCGCGCCCTCACTGCGGAGATTGCCAAACACCTGCGTGAAGCGATCATCCATCTGGACGATCACAAATTGGAACCCTTTCTCGAAGATTTGGAAATTCTCGACCCCGCAACGGAATCCCCCGGCATGGAAAAAGTCTTCTCACTCCAACAGCGCAAGAACGTGGCGGATGGATTGAATTACTTCCGCAAGATCCAGCCGTCAAAAGTCGAGAGCGTCGGACGCGCCTTGGTCGTCCATCGCCTCCGGCTCAGGGATTACGAGCTGCGGGTCGGATCGGATATTCTCAATGTCAGAGGTGTTCGTCGCTTGACCACACTGCTTAGGAGAAGCATCTGGCTGACTTTCGGCCTGATCCCCGTGGTGAGCGGCGTCCTTCAAAACATCCTGCCGCTCGCCGTGGAGCGCTTGATTGTGCGAATCATCCCGCAAACGGGAGCTACCACGGTGGCCCTCTCCCGCCTGGTGGTGGCATTTCCGGTCTTCCTCCTTTGGTATGCGTTCACATGGTGGCTGATGGTGGGGTATTTCCTTCCATGGGTGGCTTGGTTCTGGGTGCTCCTGACTCCATTCGCTGGCCTCTTCGCCCTGCGCTATCTCCGCAACCTGCGCGGGTTGGCCCGCGATTGGCTGACGGAACTGCGGATGCTCTTCAGGCGGGACGCTTTGAAATCCCTACGTGCCACCCAAGAGAGGCTGCGCCAGCGCCTTGGCTCACTCAGCAAGGATTACTCGGCCATCCGCGCACCGCTGCCGATCAAGCCCCTCAGGCTCCATGAGCGCAAGGGCTTCCGTTTGGCCATTGTCACGGGACTGTTCGTGCTCATCGCGGGGTCATTTTTGATCTGCGCGGTTCGGGTGGGCTTCAGGGACTACGCCCTCGACGCACTGATCCGCCCGGCACCGGATTATCAAAAGACGGATGTTGCCAGCCTAGAGGCGCAGATCTCCGCCGATGAACGACGCCTCAGTCAGGTAATCGACAGTATGGCGACGCTCGATAAAAACGTCCTTTTGATCAAGGCGGACATCGACGCCGGGAGGTTCTCGTTTCTCAACGACTCTGACAACGATCATGTCAGTCGGCAGCTGCTCACTTATCTCAATTGTCGCCGGGAATTGCTCGAGCTGATCCTTCGCTACCGCGCCCATCGAACCATCGCCGATTCGGACTTGCGTCTCCGGGCCTCCCTCGTCGATCTCACCGCCGGATGCACCCTCTATCGCCACTCATCGCGCTTGGTTGCCATTTTTAGAGAATCGCCCGACGCAAGGCGGAAACTGAACGAAGGAGAGCCTTCATGGGGAATTCCCTCGGGGATTTACGACAACATCAGCGCCAACCTGCTAGAAGAGGCAAACCTCACACCGTTCCGCACCGCCCTTGCCGAGCATCGTGAATTGGAGGTGCTCTATGAGGCGGCAAACCTTGGCGAAACCAGTCCACAGGCAGTGTTCCACCGCATCATCCACAAGACCTCTGTCGCGCCCCCGGCGGCGTCCGGCTTCCTTGGCAGAACATTCCATGAAGCGAGCGAGCTCCGGGCCCGTGCCCTCTATCACGGGCAATCCGCTGTTTCGCGGGCGGTCGGCAACACCCGCGTCCGCGAGCGAAGCGACGGACCACGCGTCCATCCGGAGCACATTGAAAAGATCCGCTATCTGGTGAAGCCGGGAGACATTCTCCTGGAGCGGCAGGATTGGTTCCTGTCCCGCGCCTTCATGCCGGGCTACTGGGCGCATGCGGCTCTCTACATTGGCACCCCGGAAGAAGTCGAAGCGCTTGGGCTCGCCACCCATCCATGGGTTGCCCCGCACTGGGAAGAGTTCAAGCGTCTTGGGGCGGACGGTCACCAGCAGGCCATCATTGAGGCTGTCCCCGAAGGCGTGCGTTTCACAACCCTCGAACATTGCCTCGGCGTGGCGGACTCCGCGGCCGTCCTCAGACCAGCCCTCAACACCGAGTCCGATATCAGCGAGGCCATTACCCGCGCATTCCACCACCTCGGGAAATCCTACGACTTTGAATTCGATTTCTTCAGCGCAGACAAACTGGTCTGCACCGAACTCGTGGTCCGCGCCTATGCCGAATGCCCTCACCTCGACTTCCCGCTTGTCAATGTAATGGGTCGTCAGACTTTGCCGCCCACCGAGATCGCCCGTAAATTTTCAAGCGATCGCCGGCAGCTGGATCCACAATTGGAACTTCTGATCTTCCTTGATGGCCATGCCCATCAGGAACAGGCCGCCGAAGGCGATGCCGATGCATTCGTTTCCACGATTGATCGCCCTGGCATGACTTGGTTCAACTCATTGAATTGACCGGCGAAGAGCGGCGAAAGGCAGGGTTCGGTAGACCGGAAGAATTCCTTCAATATTCAAGGCGCGACGAGGAAACGAATCGAATTTCACGAACACCTGTCTCCCGGATCAACTTCATCTTGTTTCCTATTGAAAGCAGAGTACCATCACAGGTTGTAGTCTACCAATCCGGATTCCCCAAAAGGCACGAGTCGAGAAAATGCTATATTAAGGGAAAAGTGACCGTATTGCCGGCGAACGCAGACCAGCCACATGGACGGAAAGTTTGCCATGGTCGGATTAAGCAATTCGCAAATCATATGCCATGAACCACAAGTCCTACTCAAGGGCGCTTATCGCCTTGGCACTAATCTTCGTGCCAGTGCCCGACTTCTCGGGGTCAGGGATTCAGTTTGCTCCGATGAGCATCTTGCTTTTCCAGACCGTTAAGCTCGGATTCGAGGTGGCTGACGCGCCCACTGACCTAGGCATCAAGGCCATCTATTTGATCAGTTTCGCGGGGATGGTCGTATACTCCCTGATTTGTGGAGCCATCATTGTGGCGATTTTCAGGAAGCTGGATCGGTGGACTTCGAGCATCAAGAGCCCAAAACTGAAGAGAGCGGCAGCGACCGCTCTGCTCTGTCTGCCGGTAGCGGTCACCCTCGCTCCGATTTACCGGTGGGACCAGGCACCTCCTAAGAACCTGTGGATGGCAATCCGTGGCGAATTCGCCCGCAAGCAGGTCAGAGATCGTGACAGCCGTTTGTCGATGGAAGACTTCAAACATCGCCAAAGAGCTGAAGGCATGTTCTCCAATGCCGAAAGTCTGGTGAGGCAGGGGAAGTCTGCGGAGGCAGAGCACCTCTACCGCGAGACCCTGGAACTGGAACGGGCCAAATATCGAGCTGAGGATCATGAAGATGGGAAAGATCATACCGCGCTTTCCCTTAGAGGTTTGGCGTGGAACCTTCATCAGCTGGGCAAATACGAGGAGGCCGAGTCCACCATGCGGGAGGCGGTTGCGATCTCGAAAAATGCGGAATATCACGCCAGTTTGGCGGAACTTCTGAGTTTGCAGGGCAAGCACGATGACGCCGAGTCCGCCATGCGGGAGGCGGTTGCGATCATGAAGCGGTCACTGAAGGAGGGTAGGAGGCAGGGTTTTCGTGTGGACAACGAGCAGAAATATCTTCGCGAGTTGGCCGAGCTTCTGAGTTTGCATGCCAAGCACGACGAGGCGGAGGCCCTTCTCAGGGAGATCTTCGATCAAAACCCGAGAATCACGATTTCGGTGAATGATCTAGCGGAGGAATTGCGACGGGGTGGGAAGTTCACCGAGGCCGAATACCTCTGCCGGGAGGCGATCGTAATGCTGGATCTTTCCGGGGAAGGTTATTGGACCGAACTCAATCGCCTTACCATCTACATCACACAGGCATGCATCCTGAGGGATCAGGGGAAATACATTGAGGCGGATGCGCTCTTCGAACAGTTGCTTGCCGCCTACAACGGGAATCCGAACGTAGCCGTGCCAGTGGAATTGTCGAGTGGGTATGCGGAGTCGCTCGTCATACAGGGACAGTTCGCCCGGGCGCTTCCGCTTGCCGGTCAGGTTCTCGAGTTTCGAGAAAAATCGTCGATTCCTGGATTCCGGGCCCTGGCTGAAGCACTGGATTCCTTGGCCGGCATCCATACCGCTCTTGGGAATACCAAAGATGCAGAATCGTTGGCCACACGTGCCACGATGCTGCGCGGGAAAAGTCCGTGAATTAGAATCAATTAACCGTCTAGCAGTTGACTCCCAAACGTCCTGACCATGATGCCCATGAAAGCGAAAACCAAAGCCCTGCTCGTATTCAGCATTCTCGTCGCGATTGGTCAGACCGCAGGATCGGAGGCGGCCTCGCCGGGTGTCTCCAACATCACAGTCACCCAGCGGGCGGACACCAAGCTGGTGGACATCCGCTACGATTTGGCGGCGGACACGCCGACGGTGGTGATTGCGCTGGAAATCTCCCGTGATGACGGGGTGACCTTCAGCGCACCAACTACTGCCGTGACCGGAGATATCGGTGCAAATATCGCGGTAGGCACCGGCAAGACCATGACTTGGGACGCCGGGGTCGGTAGGGGCCAGCAATACAGCCCGCAGACGCGCTTCCGGGTGATTGCCGATGGAGCGCTCACTCCCTCAGGCTTTTCGCTGATTCCTGCAGGCACATTTACCATGGGCGATTACTTGATGGGAGGAGGGGGTGAACATGTAGTGACGCTGAGCGCCTTCTACATGGGGCAGAAGGAGGTGACCAAGTCCGAATGGGATAAGGTGTGGATCTGGGCGCAGGCCAATGGCTATAGACTGGCTAAGGGTGGGGGCGATGTGGAGAACAGCTCGGTGCATTCGATTTCCTGGTACGACGCCATGCTTTGGTGCAATGCCCGTAGCGAGATGGAGGGACTGGCTCCCTGCTACACGATTTCCGGAGCAACTATCAAAGAGGGCGAAAGTTTCGACGTGGACTGCGACTGGACTGCGAATGGCTACCGCTTGCCAAGCGAGGCGGAGTGGGAACGGGCGGCACGTGGCAGCTTGAGCGGGAAACCGTTCCCGAGGGGCGACACCATTAACCATCGCCATGCAAATGACCGAGCGGACGGCAGCGTCGACCTTGCCCTTGATACGAGCGGATCCACGGCAGATATCCAACAACCCACCCCGAATGAGGGTAGTCCCGACAGTTCGCATGATATTCCCTTCATCTCCTCGACAAACGGCGACGGCCTGCATGACATGGCAGGCAACCTATGGGAATGGTGCTGGGACAATTATGGAGCCTATCCGATGGAAGCGCAGACGGACCCACGGGGGCCTGCATTGGACAAGATTCCAAGGTGGCTCATGGGGATCCGGGAGATCCGGGTGATCCGGGGCGGCGGCGATGGGACCGACGTTGGCCGCTTCCGCGCCGCGAACCGCAGCTACGAAAGGGCGGGATCTAGGAAAAACGGATGGGGATTCCGGCTGGCCCGAAGTTTAGGACCCTAGTTGATCCAGAATGCCATGCCGAAGAACTGACCTTGGAACCCACGGAGAATACGATCCCAATTGTTTCGGTCGGAAAGCGGCCCGTATTCAAGATAGGGAAGGGCCCCACGACCCTGAATCCACTGCACGAGATCGAGAGGGGAGGGTTCTTCAAAAACTTTGCGCAAATTGATGCCTTTGCCATCGAAGCGCCAGTGCGGAATGAGGATTCGGCCATCAAGAATTCCTTCATACTCCCTGAGAAACAACTCCCATGAATCCACCATCTCGGAGGTGATCGGAACTTGCGTGACCGACGACTGCTTCGGGGAAGGCAGCCATTCGTTGCGGTCATCGGTTTCCGCAAGAATGGCCTTCCACATCGTACGGCTCGAACTGCTCATATTGATGAAATGGAGGCGCGCGTTCTTCAATCGATCCGGTTCGGTGACATCCAGGCTGACGGCATGAACCGCTGCAATGAGATCTGCGAATTTATCATAGCTCCTCCACCTCCTTTCATTTGCAACGCCTGGTTCCCCGAGGACACGGCCCATGGCGGTATCCACATCGCGAAACAGGGCATGGCCGATGGCTTCGAACACCGGATTGGTATCATGGGCAAGCAAGAGGTCGCTGATTCCGAGCAGGATCTGGGTGTAACCCTGCAGCCAGTAGGCATCGCCGAGGTCAAAATCAATGAGTAGCGGTTTTCCCGATCTCATCTGCTGATTGAGATCGGGACGATAAACGGAAAACAAGGTATGCATCCAATCATCATCGTCGAGTGTTCCGTCTCCATTGAAATCGATTCGAATGCTTGTCACATCCAAGGGCAACTGGAAGTCATTCCCCTCAAGCGCTCCAAGCGAGGTTTCGATCTCATGGAGGTCGAGATGAAACCGGGCGATGACGTTTCTGATGTGTTCATTGGTCGCAGGCTCCGGATGGGGATTGACGGGTACCGGCAGGCGTAGGATCGGAATATCGTCCGCAAACGAGGCGTGGATGCCATATCGATAAAACCCCTGGCTGGTCCGTTCCACGGCGGCGAGAAGCTGCGCCACACTCCTAGAGAATCGAGCCTCGTCGGTGCTCGGGTCGGCAAAGTAGGCGATCGCATCGCCGTGTTTGCCAGCGTTGAGAAAGCCTTGAAGTTTTCCAACGTCCGCAATGGCGCTGGTGGCAAAGGCGAGTACCAGGAACGGGATGGTGAAGATTCGTTTCATGAAAACAGAGTATCACCAAAACAAGCGCGACAGTTAATCGAATTTCCAAATCGATTCATCGAGCTGAGCGATGGCCGACTGCTGGGAGATTGCATTTTCAGGGGCCGACCAATGGAGGTCCTCCGGCTGGGGTTGGTGGGGGCAATAAGGGCAAGTGAAAGGGGTCGGTCCCGGAAAATGAAAGGTGAAAGGGGTCGGTCCCGGAAAACGACGGTTGATGAAAGGGGTCGGTCCTGAAAGGGGTCTGAAAGGGGTCGGTCCCGGAAAACGACGGTTGACGGATTCTGATGTCACGGGCTAAGTGTGAGGTATGGCACGTCCCCTTCGATACGAAGCTGCTGGAGCGGTTTACCACATCATGGCTCGCGGTGAGGGTGGGAAGGATGTGTTTGAGGACGAGGTGGATCGCACGGTGTGGTTGGCGAGATTGGGTGAGGTCTGCGGGAGCTACGGCTGGCGGGTGCACGCCTATGTGATGATGGGGAATCATTTCCATCTGCTGCTGGAGACTCCGGAGGCGAACCTGGTGGCGGGGATGAAGTGGTTCATGGGGGTGTTTTCGCAGGGCTGGAACCGTCGTCGGAAGCGGCTCGGGCATGTGTTCCAGGGTCGCTACAAGGCGGTGGTGGTGAATGGTGAGGGCAGCGGCGAGTATTTCCGAATCGTGGCGGACTACATCCATCTCAACCCCGTGCGGATCGGCTGGGTGGGAGGAAGGAGCCGGAAGGCGCTCAATTCGTGGCGTTGGAGTAGTTTTCCGAATTACTCGGGGCGAAAGTCGCCGGATTGGTTGGTGACGGATAGGGTGCTGATTGCTAGGAAATCGCTTTTTCAGGGGCCGGCTGCTGGAGCCCCAACGGCCGGGGTTGGAGGGGGTTGAATCGGGCCGAAGTAAGTGGTCCAAGTTTCCCTGGGAACATCCGTGATGAGTCCCCCGCAATCGGCCCACGCGCCCCAACCGCCGTTTTCCTCGGATGGGCCCTGCCATTGGTTGGCCGTGACGGTGCATTCGAAATCTGCGACGGCCTTGGTAGGAACTTGGAAGGCAGCAATAAGCAGGGGGGCGCATTTCAAAACAAGCCGGGACAAAGGTTCATCTTTCATTCTGATCGGGGGATTCGAGTGACGAGGATGCGGGGAGAGTCTCCAGATTTCTAGCAACGTCGAAGTCCTCTCACACCTGCCCGGGGGCGAGGCTCCGACTGTGGGTTGAGGGTTGAATGGTCATGACGGATTGAACTCGCGGCGGGGCAGGTGTTGAGTGACGCCTTGTACTGCAATAGAGTTTCCTTTGTTAGAGTCAGGGGCTATTCAGACTCCTCGACCCAGAAGAAGCCCCGAGAACTATCCAATGATTCCCCGTCGAAAGGTAGGTCAATGATCCCTCCGGTTCCCATCCGCTGATCGCCTTGCTGAACTGCTGTCGAGGGATTCAGATCGATCGAGGCCTTCATTGTGTAAGTTCGCCCCGGGCGGGTTCGTACAGTGATGAAACCGGCTTTTTCCGTTGAGAACTGCGCGTTCGTGCGCTCCGCCAAAGGCTTGTCATCTGCCACCTGCAGCTGAACCTTGAAATTGTCGACCAGCACGCGAACAGTCTGCGTCATGGTAACATGGTGTTCGTTCGAAGAGAAATCGTACTCTTGTGATGGCAAGGTCTGTATGTCCAGGCCGAAGCGGACCGGATCCGTCCCGTCAAAATCCGCGTTGTCGATATCGTCCTCGCTGAAGACGAATTCCATGCTCACCCAATCCTGGGCGCTCGATACGTCGACCCAATTCGCGTTGCCTTTCCCTAGCCTTGGGCGAACCAAGGCGCCCTCGGGCAAGTCGCCAGCGTAATCCTCGTCCCGGATGCCCCCGTTGGGAACCATAACGTCAAAAGTAACCCGAACCAACTCGATCGTTCCCTCGGTGGCAGGCGTCCAGGAAGATTCCTGCCGATTGTCCATCACCGCGGAGTCGAAGATATTGACAACGTAACTATACTCGCCGAACTCATCGACGTATCGCTGCGTATATTCGTGGCTAATTTCCAGACACGCCGCTGGGTTCCCACCTTGGGAGAGGAATTGCGCCCCGATTACCATTAACTCCTCCGGATTGGGAACCCCGAGAACTGAGCCCTCAAAATGGATCAGATTCGCGGCATCGAAATTGTCTTCGATGAAAGTGAACCCATTGGTCAGAGCCGGAGACGGCTCCACCTTGGCTACACGAAAACCAATATCTCCATACGTCACATTCGGCAAAATATTCCCTGTGCGACCGGAGCTAATCTGAAAAGCATCACTAAGCCAACTCCCACCAATTACTAGTCTGGGTCCTGTTGCTGATTCCACTCCGAGTGGACGTTGCTCCAGAGCCTCGGAGACGTTACCGCTCATTCCGACTACTTTGTAGTGGTTCCCCTTGCTGCCGATCAGGGCACCTGCATTATAATTCCCGGCTGCATAAACAGGGACCGGGGGCGGAGGCCAGTCGACAGGAACAGTTTCTGGAGGATCATAGATTGCTTCAGTGCGGTCTGCCCACGGTATCCAACGGGGATTTGGAACTACGTCATACCCAGTAGCGAAATCAGAATAGTTATTCTCGGTCCCGCTGTAGAATGCCGCCTTGTACCACTCATCGAGATTCGGTAAAACATATCGCGCGTATCGGTTGCGAAGGTTGTTTGAAGGATTAAATCCGAGATCACCCAGCTTCCAAAGTGCATTGGCGTGTAAAGGGCTGTAGCCTGGTTCTCCTGGTTGGAATGAAAATTTGTATGCTGGTGGGAACCCCTCCCTGGTGTTTAGCCAGTTTGCGAACCGCGCCATCTGATACCATGTCAACCCGGTGGCCGGGTGGTCGTCACTCAAGTTCTCTGCCTCGAAGGAATAGATTGGAAGCGCCAGTCCAGCCTCGGAATTGGCAAGTCGGATCATTCGCCACGGAACTTCATATGCGCCAATTTGGTAGTGATATGATACCGACCCAGCGCCCTGCGTGTGATAAGATCCTGAACTTCCTGTGTCCGGGGGATTGTTGGGATCGCCCACCGAAACAAAGCCGAAATCGCTTGGTGCTGCTCTTGCGGCAGTGATCGCTATTAGGGGCGCACAGTAGAGTATCGCTGCAAGCACGCCGGGTGACTTATTGATTGGTCTCATGAGTATCATTGCTAGGAAATCGCTTTTTCAGGGGCCGGCTGCTGGAGCCCCAACGGCCGGGGTTGGAGGGGGTTGCGGGGGAGGAAGGGGCTCGGGGAAACGCTGAAATTCTGAAGAACTGAAATGCTGAAATGGGAATTCTGGCCGCGCGGCCTCAATAGGAGCCCGGAACCGGCATTTCTGGCGGCTTGATGCATGGCGAGAGCATGGGAATCCTGCTCCGCGACGTCAAGAACGCGGCGGCACTCGAAAGATGCCGGCTGAAGCCGGCGCTCCTATGGGAACTCGTCGGGCGGAGCCGGATCGGCATCGAGGACAAGGATGCGCTCGTCGTCTAGCGGGAGTTCCGGAGCCTGCCATTCGACTTGCGCAGAGCGGGCCGACGAAGATGCGAACTGACGCCGCCGCTCCCACGGAAGCGGCTCCATCGGAAGCGGCTCCATGGTGTCGATGTCGTACGGCGGATCGGGGGGTGGCGGAATGTCGAGGATGCCCTCCCACATCCCGTGGAGGCGGAGGAAGAACTGGATTTCCTCTGGGCGCTGGAGGCGGCCACGGGGCCTCATGAGGCCCCTGCAACAGGGGCAAATGAGAGGATCCGCTCCCCAGACTTGCAGGATGAGATTCCGCCAGAGCGGACGGAGGTTGCGGGCGCTGCGCTTGGGAGGTGCGGGGACGGTATGGGGTGCGGCGGGATCGATGGTGGGTCTCCACGGTCGGACTTCGAGGCCGCGGGATTTGTTCGAGTAGCGGCCGTAGTAGCGGATGGTGTGTTGGTTTTTCGGCGGGATGTGCTCGACGGCGGCGGCGAGGAAGCCGGTGGCGGTGAAGACTTGGAAGTTGCGCTTGGTGCGCCAACTGGTGCGGGAGCGGTAGATGACGCGCTTGGTTTTCTCGATCCAGGTGATCTTTTCCAAGGAGAAGGGCGCGCGGAGTAAGTATTCGGCGAGTTGCTGGCGGCCGACGGCAGTGCGGACGGGTCGTGTGCCGGCATCGAGGCTGAAGCCGCTGTGTTTCCAGGCGAGAAGCTGCCGGAGCTTCTTTTCGCTGATGAGCTTTTCGGCGCGAAGGACGGCGAGAAAGCGGTGGCGGAAGAGTTCCGCAAGGGGCTCGAGGGATTCGACGGGAAGTTCGTGGAAGGTGCCGTCTCGGTCGTAAAGGCCGGTGGCGGCGAGGACGTGGAGGTGCGGGTGGAAGACGAGGTAGTCGCCGAAGGTCTGGACGGCGGCGACGGCGGCGAGTTGGCCGTCGGGGAGTTCGAGACGGGTGCGGAACCAATCGCGCAGGGTTTCGATGGAAGTGCGGAAGAGCAGGTCGAGGAGGTGGCGTCGCTTGCGGAAGATGCCGCGCAGGGGCCGGGGCATGGTGAAGACGAACTGGCGGTGGGGAACGTCGTGGCAGAGGGTGTGGCCGATCCAGTGGCCAGTGGAGCGGACGCGGCGCTGATGGCAGGAGGGGCAGAAGTGGCGACCCTTGCAGGTAAAGGCGAGGAGCTTTTCGTGGCCGCAATCGGGGCACTGGAGACGGGTGAAACCAGCGGAGAGGTCGCCGCAGCGGTAGAAGTGATCGACGACGGCGACCGTGTCGCGGCGGAGGGGACCGTGGGCCTTGCGGTGACAGTGTTCGTAGGTGGCGAGGAATTCGCCCCAGGCGTGGTGGAGGATTTGCCACAGGGGCGAGGCG
The DNA here is from genome assembly GCF_049672945.1 of Haloferula sp. Classification (NCBI taxonomy): domain Bacteria; kingdom Pseudomonadati; phylum Verrucomicrobiota; class Verrucomicrobiia; order Verrucomicrobiales; family Verrucomicrobiaceae; genus Haloferula; species Haloferula sp. Next base: position 13,059 of record NZ_JBATWY010000215.1, read on the forward strand.
CGGGGACGGCGGGGGCGGTAGACGGAGGGCATAGAGAGTGTTCATAAGAACATTACTCGTGCAGGGCAAGATCGGGCGGGATGGATCGGATGGGTTGGATTTCCGGATCGATGGAAGGTCAGGAGCACGCTTGGGATCTCTTGGCGCTTTCGCGGACGACGGCTTGGAAGCGGGCTGGTGAAGTCGGGGCCCATGTGGTCGGGCATGGACGCAACACCGTTGGTGTTGGGGGCGTGGGATGGCGATTTCCCAGGGTAGGCGTCGCGTCGCTCCGCCAACCCTGGGCTGAATGACGTAAGCCCTTTGGGCTAGTAGAGATGAGGTAAGTGAACTGGAGAGTTCCTTGTAAATTGACACCCGAGCACTGCGCAATCATCGGCTGAAGCACGTCCCAAACGTTCCCAGTCACTTTCACCTGCCCCTCCGCCGTCGGGTGGATGCCGGCGGGTTCGTTGAGGTTTTCGACGTTGCCGACGCCTTCGAGGAGGAAGGGGATGAGGGTGGATTTCCGGGCGGGTGGAAGACTCAGGCGGAATCGCTGTCCGGTTCGGGGGTCGCCCGTTTGAGTTCCTCAAGATCGGCGAGGTCCTGGGGGCGGCCTGCAGTTTCTTTGGCGGTCATCAGGTCCGCCTTGCCGAGGTAGGGAACGAGGATTCCTTCCTCTTCAGAACGCTTTCGGTTCTCCCAGCAGGGTGCGAACTCAAGCCCCGGGATCGAGGTCAACAAGTCGATCTCACATGGCGGGACGCCGACACTGAATTGGGTGCCGGGTTCGGCGAAGTCAGACTCATCCAATCCTATGAGTGGAAGGCCAAAGCTCTGAAAGGCTCGCATGAGCTTTCGAGCGTTCTCCTGCGTCGGCTCAATCCAGAGATCAAGATCCTTGGTGTAGCGAGGTTGCGCGTAGTGGATGACCGCATAACCACCGACGACGAGAAACCTAACTTGCTCGTCTACGAAGATTCGTAACAGATCTTTGAAGTCGGAGTTCATCAGGATTCACGCCTTTTTTACTGACCCAATAGTCCACCACCAATTCCCACGCGGCTTTTCGGCGTTCGGCTCCGGAGACGGCCTGCCAGTCGAGGACCTGCTGGCGCCGCTGCTCCTCGAATGAGGAGAACTTGCGGATGGTCCAGTGGGAGCGGTCGGGCATGGTTCTGAGTAAAAAGCAAAAAGTGCCGAGTGGAAAGTGAGGAAGAAAGGCGGGCAGTCATCGACATGTCGGGCGAACGAGTGTCAGCCCTCCTTTTCGGACGGGCGGGAGTGCTCGTCCCTACCTACTGAAAGGAGTCAGCCCCGGAAGACGAGGGTTCATGCGGCTGCGAAGTCGAGATCTTTGGTGATGCGGACGGTTGGCTCGGGGAGTGGGGTGCCGTTGGTTGTGCGATGTTGGATTTCGTCCCGAACGATGGCGCATAGGTCGGCGTAGCAGGCTTCCTCAGAGTCGGAATGGCAGACACCCGCTAGGTAGAGATCGGGGCAGTAGCCGATGTAGCAGGAGTCCTCAGCGGACCAGCGGACGAAGCGGTGATAGCGGTCTTCCGGTTTCATGGTTGGGTGGTGACGACCTTACCGTCTTTCCAGGAAAGCAGGGGCAGATTCCAGCGTTTGTGCTCGGCTCTGAGCTCCTTGGCCATGGTTTTGGCTGCGGCTTGGCCTCGTTGGACAGCGGTCATTGGCTGAGGCTTAGCCTTGGTTTCGCTCGATTTACTCTTCATAGGCGCGATTTAAGTTCGTCCAATGTGGAGTTTTCGGAACTCATGATCAAGCTCGGAGGCTTGTTGCGGTTGTCCCACACTTGCCAACTGTCCGCCAAGGGACCGTAGAGATGAATGAGGTTGGTGAGGCTTCGGGTGAAGCGACGACGCACATCCGCGTCCGGAATGGGATGACCACCTTTCTTCACCCGCTGGTGGATGCGCTTGATCGCCAACTCGGGGGACGGAATCCACAAGTAGTGCAGCTCAATCTCGTAGCCCATCGCTATGGCCTGTTTGAGGAGCTTGATATGGGTGATTCCGCTCAGGGTGCTCTCGAGGCCGAATGACTCAGGGGCCTTGAGACATCCTTGGATTTCCCGAAGTAGGAGTTTTCCTGCTTTGAGGGAGACGGTGTGGGGAGTGAGAGGAGAAAGGCCTCGGGCAAGCTCGTCGGCGTTGAGGAAACGAGGGATCGGGTCGAGTTGGCGGAGGTAGGCGCGGGCGAAGGAGGTTTTCCCTGACTAAAGGTGTGTCCTTTTTTACACGTACCGCCCTCGCCACGCGCCATCACATGGTAGATCGCGCCAGCGGCTTCGTAGCGGTGGAGGCGGGCCATGGCAGGAAAGCTAGCGAATCCAACCCGAACCGGTTAATGCTTGAAAAACGGGACCGACCCTTTGCACAGGGCACCATCCGAGTAACAGTTTAGCTGATTTCAGGGATGTTTTGTTCAGTCTTTCGTCGGTTTTTCGCTTTTCACTGCATTTTTCGCTTTTGTTTTGGAGTAAACAGGCGTTTACCTACGCCTGTTACTTTCAAAC
>NZ_JBATWY010000216.1:0-8271 GCF_049672945.1 Haloferula sp.
GGGAGCCACGGGGGGCTGTTCTTGGCGATCTCAACATTCAGGGGGATGGAAAGTAGTTCGTCGATCTGGGCGATGCTGAGGACGACTGGAAGCTTCTTTTCGGGCTTCGGAAGCTGAACTTCCGCGACGGGGCTTTTTGGAAATCCGCGGCGATGGACGAGGAATTTATAAAAAGACCGCATGGCAGCGAAGCGCAGTCGGATCGTCGATCGGGCCAGTTCTTCCTTCATCATCTGGAAGAGCCAGGCGCGGAAATCGTCTGCTGTTAGATGGCGCCAGCCGGGGAAATCCGGTTCGCGCGTGGCGCGGTAGCCGTCGAGTGCGGCCCGGTAGTTGATGATCGTTCGCGGTGAGGCACTGCGTTCGATTTCCATGAATTGGAGGAAGTCGGCGGTGAGGTCATCACTCATGCTTCGGCAGCTTCTTTCGGCGGGTGCGAGTCATCGCCACGATGATCAGGATGAAGCCGCCCGCCGCCAGGGCGCCGGCGATGATGAGGCCGACACTTGCCATCTGGGCTTCGCTGCGGACCACGTCATCCGCCAGGCCTTCGACCTGCTTCAGGCGCTGCCTGACGAGGAGCAGCAGGATGGTCGAGGAAACGAACATGGTCAGGGCGATGCGGATCAGGCGGTTCATGGTGGCCAAGTGGTTCAGACACAGGACGGGCAGGTGCCGAAGAATTCAAGTTCGTGATAAAGGTTTCTGAAACCGGTTTTCTCCCGGATTTCCTCCTCAAGTTGGTGAACCGGGCAGGGTGCCTTGACGGACTCGATCAAGCCGCACTCGGTGCAGATCAGGTAGTCCTGATGACGGCCTGGGACGAGTAGCGTGAAATAGGCGGCGCGCTCGTGAAGTCCGAGGCGGCGGACGATGCCTTTTTCAGCAAGGCGCTGCAAGAGGCGGAAGACGGTTGCCTTGTCACATTGGGCGGTCAGACGCTCGGACTCGGCGAGTTCGCTGAGGGTCATCGGGCGCTCCGATTCAAGGAGGGTGGCAAGCAACTGCTCAAGGGCTTTGGTGCGACGCATACCGAGCTCCCGGCATCGGTCGACGGTTTCGGCAACTAAGGGGTCCATGAATGGGTGACTCTAAGTCAGGTGGGCGAAGGATGGAACGGAAATCTTAGAGGAGATCGGGTTGGATGCCTTCGCTTCTTTTCGGTAGCGGAGCGCCGATCTTTTCGTAGGCCGCAGGGAGGGCGATTCGTCCGCGGGGTGTGCGCTGGAGAAAGCCTTGGAGGATGAGAAAGGGCTCGTGGACTTCCTCCAGAGTCGAGGCGTCTTCACCAACGGCGACGGCAACGGATCCCATCCCGACTGGTCCGCCCTGGAATTTGTAGATCACGGCTTCCAGCAGGCGCTTGTCCATTTCGTCGAGGCCGTCGGAATCGATCTCGATCATCGCGAGGGCCTTGTCGGCAATCGGTCCGGTAATGGTGCCATCGGCCCGGACCTGAGCATAGTCTCGGACCCAGCGAAGCAGCGCATTGGCCACGCGGGGTGTGCCGCGCGAGCGTGAGGCGATTTCCATTGATCCATCCTGCTTGATCGGGATGTCGAGCAATCCGGCAGAGCGCTCGATGATCAAGGCGAGCTCCTCGGTGGTGTAATAATCGAGTCGGTTGACGAGTCCGAAGCGGGAGCGGAGTGGGGCCGTGAGCATGCCGGAGCGGGTGGTGGCTCCGACGAGGGTGAAGCGTGGGAGATTGAGCTGGATCGAGCGGGCGGATGGTCCGGAGTCGATGATGATATCGAGGCGGAAGTCCTCCATTGCCGGATAAAGGTATTCTTCAATTGCCGGATGCAGGCGGTGAATCTCGTCGATGAAGAGCACATCGCCCTTCTGGAGATTGGTGAGGACGCCAGCGAGATCGCCTGCCTTTTCGATCTGAGGGCCCGAGGTGGTGTGGAGTTGGGAACCGGTGGCGCTGGCGATGATGTTGGCGAGCGTTGTTTTCCCGAGTCCCGGTGGCCCGGAAAGGAGTACGTGGTCGAGGACATCGCCGCGGTTTCTCGCTGCTGCCACCATCAGCAGCAGGCGTTCCTTGACCTTTTCCTGGCCGATGAACTCGGAAAATGCTGGAGGCCGGAGGGAGACATCGAAGCTCGAGATTGGCTCGGACGTGGTCTGTTGGTAGAAATTCTCGCTCATCGGGCGTTGCTGCGAGGAGAGGACCACAGAGCGGGGCAGGGGACACGGAATTTCGTGAAGAACGAGCGCTTTCGATCATCGGCCAAGGCGGGTGGGAGGTGAGTCAGGTCACGAGTCGATGGGCGGTGGTGGTGATCGGGGCTTGATTGGAGGGAATACCGAGAGTTTTTAGGGAGAATCGTCTTTACAAGGCAGGCCGGATCCGTAGTTTTCGCGGCCCCGCAAGGGTTTCCAACGATTTTTGCCATGAAAGTTCTTTCCTCTCTCGCATCCGCCAAGCGTCGCCACACCGATTGTCAGGTGGTTTCCCGCAAGGGCACGACCTACGTCATCTGCAAGTCGAACCCGAAGTTCAAAGCTCGCCAGGGCGCGACCAAGGGCACCCGGCTTTCCAAGAAGGGCGTGAAGTAAGCTTCGGCTGAATCCTATTTTCGAAAGGCGGCTCCGGTTTCGGAGTCGCCTTTTTTTGTGGAGCTCGAGCGGCGCCATGATCCTCAGGGGGGATTGAAGGCGGCTTTCCGGAGGGTGAGGTCGGCGTGATGGGTCGAAAATATTGGGAGAAGCGGGTCTGAGCTGCGGGAAATGCGGATTCGCGATTGTCAGCCGACGGCTGCTCTGCTTTCTCCGGGGCCGCATGTCCGAACGCAAGACCCTCGATGAACGCCAGCAGATGACGGATTTGGAACGGCTTCGCCATTCCACAGCTCACGTCATGGCGACCGCCATCCTGCGGATCTGGCCGGATGCGCAGTTTGCCTACGGTCCTCCGGTCGAAAACGGCTTCTATTATGACTTCGACATGGAGCACCGGATCACGCCGGATGATTTCGAGAAGATCGAGGCGGAGATGCGGAAGGTGGCGAAGGAGAACCAGCGTTTCGAGCGGGTGGTGATTTCGCGCGATGAGGCGAAGGCGATGGCGGAGAGCGGTCGGCTTGGCGGGCTGTCCGAACGGCCGGGGAACGCGAGCCGCTTCAAGCTCGATCTGATCGACAAGATTCCCGAGGGTGAGGAGATTTCCTGTTTCCAAAATGGTGAGTTCATCGATCTCTGTGCGGGTCCTCATGTGGGCTCCACCGCGAAGACGAAGCACTGCAAGTTGATGAGTGTTTCCTCGTCATTCTACATGGGTGACGAGAAGAAGGGTCAGCTGCAGCGGGTTTACGGTACGGTGTTTCCGACGAAGGATGAACTGATGGGTCATCTGGAGCGTTTGGAGGAGGCGAAGAAGCGGGATCATCGCAAGCTGGGCCGTGAGTTGCACCTTTTCCACATCGATGAAGCGGTCGGTCAGGGACTGATCCTGTGGAAGCCGAAGGGCGCGCTGGTGCGTCGTTCTCTGCAGGATTTCATTACCTCGGAGCTCGACAAGCAGGGCTACTCGCAGGTCTTCACGCCGCACATCGGCAAGCTCGATCTTTACCGCACGAGCGGCCATTTTCCGTACTATCAGGACAGCCAGTATGCGCCGATTCCCGAGCGCGATACGCTGGAGAAGCTGGCGGATGAAAACGCCAGTTGTGACCAGTTGATCAATGGTTTGGAGAGCGGGGCCTATGAAGGCTACATGCTCAAGCCGATGAACTGCCCGCATCACATCAAGATCTATGCGAGCGAGCATCATTCGTATCGTGATCTGCCGGTTCGGCTGGCGGAATTCGGAACGGTTTATCGCTGGGAGCAGAGTGGCGAGCTGGGAGGCATGACTCGCGTCCGTGGCTTTACTCAGGACGACGCTCACCTTTTCTGCACGCCGGATCAGGTGGCGGACGAGGTTCAAAAATGCCTCGGCTTGGTGAAGACGGTGCTCAGCACGCTTGGCATGAACGATTACAAGGTGCGGCTCTCGCTCCGTGATCCGGACAGCGACAAGTATGTGGGCTCGGCGGAGAATTGGGACAAGGCCGAGGGGGCGCTGCGGGAGGCGGTCGAGGTGCTCGGCGTCGACTACACGGTCGAGCTTGGCGAGGCGGCCTTTTACGGCCCGAAAATCGACTTTGTGGTCAAGGATGTGATCGGTCGCGACTGGCAGCTGGGCACCGTGCAGGTTGACTACAATCTGCCGGAACGCTTTGAGCTCGAATACGTCGGTGCCGACAACAAGGTCCACCGGCCGGTCATGATTCACCGCGCGCCCTTTGGCTCGCTGGAGCGCTTTACGGGTCTGCTGATCGAGCATTTCGAGGGCAAATTCCCGACCTGGCTGGCTCCTGAGCAGGTGCGGGTGCTGCCGATTTCGGATAAATTCATGGAGGCAGCCGAGGAGGCGACCGCCAAGCTGGCCGATGCCGGCGTGCGGGTGAGCCTGGATCGGAGCTCAGACAAGGTGGGGGCCAAGATTCGTCTTGCCCGGTTGGATCGCGTGCCTTATATGCTCGTCTTAGGCGCTCGCGAGGTCGAGCAGGGAACGGTATCCATCCGTCACCGCGACAAAGACGACCTCGGCTCCCAGCCCATTGATGATTTTGTTGAAACGATACGCGAAGAAATTGCAAACCGGTCCCTTTGAGATGGCCGGTCTTCGCGCTGACGCGTCCGTATGATGGAACTCCGGACCAACGTTTCTCGACCTCCTTCGCGGAAAAGCCTGCGGAATGATCCGCGTGCCTCCGTGTCGCACTGAACCAAACGCCTCCTAAAGCTATCGCTAAGAAAAAGAAACGCTACAATCGCGCTCCGCGTGACATGACCCGCATCAACGAACGGATCCGCGCTCCGCGTGTCCGGGTGGTTCTTCCGGACGGTCAGCAGCTCGGTATCATGACTCCGATGGAGGCATTGCAGAAAGCCAAATTGGTGGGTCTCGACCTGGTGGAAATCGCTGCCAAAGCGGATCCGCCGGTTTGCCGGATCATTGACTACGGCAAGTACAAGTACGAGCAGGCGAAGCTTCAGAAGCAGCAAAAGACTTCGAAGAATGCGACGCGGATGAAGGAAATCAAATTCCGCGTCCGGACCGAGCAGCACGACTACAACATCAAGCTTGGCCGCATCGAGACCTTCCTCGACGAAGGGCACAAGGTGCGTGTGGTGCTGCAGTATCGTGGTCGTGAGAATGCCCACAAGGAGCTCGGTTTCGACAAGCTCAACCGGATCATCGGCGATCTCAAGACGATGGCCAACGTCGACCAGGAGCCGCGTCTCAGCGGACGCGCTGTCGGCATGCTGCTGTCGCCACTGCCGAAGGCGCAGCGTCAGCGGAAGTTCCATCTCTACCATGGTGAACTCATCGATGAAGATGAATTCGCTGCCGATGAGGACGATGAGGACGAAGACGTCGAATTCGTCGCCGCGGATGAGGATGACGATGACGAGGCGAGCGATTCCGACGACGGCAAGACCGCCGATAAAGAGGTCGATCCCTTCAAGGTTTGATCAGCTCCATCAAGTTATGGCTCTTCGATATCGACGGCACGCTCGTCGATACCGGAGGAGCCGGGATGAAGGCGCTGAAGGAAGCGACGAGGGTACATTTCGGCGCGGAAGGCCCCGAGCTGGACCTCGCAGGAAGTACGGATTTGGGACTCGTCGCGGGGATGTTGGCTCACTTCGGTCAGCCGGAGCAGGTCGAGGGAATCGAAAGCTTCTTCGCCGTCTATCTGGAGCGTCTCGAATGGAATCTTTCGAACGGAGGATTTGAAGGTCGGGTGCTGCCTGGTGTGACCGAGTTGCTCGATCGACTGGCAGGCAATGATGAAGTCACGGTCGGGCTGCTGACCGGCAATATCGCTGCCGGAGCGGCGACCAAGATGCGCCATTACGGTTTGCATCACCACTTTGGTTTTGGTGCCTACGGATGCGACTTTGCGGATCGGAACAAGCTGGGCCCGGTCGCCTTGGAACGCGCCGCGGATTTTGCCGGGAGGAATTTTTCTCCTGAGGAGACTCTGGTGATCGGTGACACGCCGAAGGACATCGCCTGTGCCCACGCCATGGGAGCCAGATGTCTGGCGGTGGCGACTGGAGGTTTCAGCGAGCAGGAACTCCGGGACTTCGGAGCCGACGAGGTTCTTGCCGATCTTGAGGGTTTTCTCGGCTAGTGCCTTGATTGAGGATGGACGGTTCAAAGCCGCAATCCATGCCGTCCGTTTGTCTGAATCGCACGCTTGGCAATTTAAGATGCCTCTTCGCGGGCTTCCCATGCCTTCGCTCGTTCCACCGCTCGTTTCCATCCGTCCATGAGGGTACTCATTTCGCCGGCTGGCCGCTCCGGTTTGAAGCGGATGTCCTCACTCCAGAGCGAGCGGATTTCTTCCTTGTTGTCCCAGAATCCGACTGCGAGACCGGCGAGATAGGCGGCACCCATGGCGGTGGTTTCGACATTTTCCGGACGGATGACGGGCACGTCGAGGAGGTCTGACTGAAACTGGATCATGGGTGTGCTGCGCGAGACGCCACCATCGACCCGCAGTTCCGTGATCTCGATGCCACTGTCCCTGGTCATGCACTCGGCAAGTTCGGCGCTCTGGAAAGCGATCGCTTCCAGAGCGGCCCGACAGAAGTGCATGCGGTTGGTTCCGCGGGTCATCCCGACACAGGTTCCACGTGCGTAGGGGTCCCAATGCGGAGCTCCGAGACCGGCGAAGGCTGGCACCAGATACATGCCGCCAGCGTCGGGCGTCAGCGCGGCGAGCTCGCTGCATTCATCGGCGGATTTCACCAGTTGCATTTCGTCGCGTAGCCAATGAATCACCGCGCCACCCATGAAAACCGATCCTTCGAGGGCATATTCGGTTTTGTCCCCGATGCGCCAGGCGATGGTGGTGAGTAGGTTGTTTTTTGATCGGACTGCTGTTTCGCCGGTATGCATCAGTAAGAAGCAGCCGGTGCCGTAGGAATTTTTGGCCATGCCGGGTTCAAAGCATGCCTGACCGAAAAGTGCCGCGTGCTGGTCGCCCGCGATTCCGGCGATCGGTACGTTTTTGGTCGAGAGCCCATAGACCTCGCTGCTGCTTTTCACTTCAGGCAGCATGGTGCGGGGAATCCCGAAGAGTTTCAGGATCTCGTCATCCCAGTCGCCGCTGTGGATGTTGTAGAGCAGGGTTCGCGAGGCATTGCTGGCATCGGTCACATGGACTTCGCCGTCGGTCATCTTCCAGACCAACCAGCTGTCGATCGTGCCAAACAGCAAGTCACCGGCTTCAGCGCGAGTTCGGGCACCTTCGACCTCTTCGAGGATCCAGCGGAGCTTGGTGCCGGAGAAGTAGGGGTCGAGCCGCAGTCCGGTTCGGTCGCCGAACCAGGGTTCGCGCCCTTCCTGCCTGAGCTTCGTACAGTAGTCGGCGGTGCGGCGGTCCTGCCAAACGATGGCGTGGTAAACCGGAACTCCGGTGTGCCTGTCCCAAACGACCGTGGTCTCGCGCTGGTTGGTGATGCCGATGGCGGCGAGGTCGTGGTGCCTGAGGCCAGCCATGCCAAGCGCCTTCGCTTCGGTGGCCGACTGGCTTGCCCAGATCTCCATGGGATCATGTTCAACCCAGCCGGGCTTCGGGTAGATCTGTTTGAATTCCATCTGGCTCGAAGACACCACTTCACCGGCGTGATTGACCACAAGGGCGCGGGAGCTGGTGGTTCCCTGATCGAGGGCGAGAATGAATTTATCCGGGTTCATGGGAGTTTTTGGGATGGGAAGAGTCTGCTTGAAGTGGCTCTCAAGGATCGAAAGGGAAGTACGATAAAGCCTTTTTAGAAGAGACCAACGATGAACGCCTTTCAGTCTGGCATTCCTGGAATGACGAAGCATTGCCACGGTGGCCGATGAACCACATCCTCGCAAGATCACGGTTCGTGAGGCAGTAGCCGAAGTAGCTCATGCAAAGTCGTTTTCTCAGACCCTCGTTGAATCTCCCTTTGGTCTTCTTGCTTGTTCTCGTTCTGACCGGCATCGCACCGGCTGGAGAACGCCCGAACATTCTATGGATCTTTTCCGAAGACCTCTCGCCCTACATGGGTTGCTATGATGATCCGATAAATTTGGGCCATACCCCCGCAATCGATGCGCTTGCCGCGAGCGGTGTTTTGTTCAAAAGAGCCTATGTTCCCGCGCCGGTTTGCTCCGCGGCGCGGTCGGCCATCATCACCGGTGTGATGCAAACAACGACCGGAACCCACCAGCAC
>NZ_JBATWY010000217.1:0-3948 GCF_049672945.1 Haloferula sp.
TCAAGAACGCCGAGCTCTACCACACCATGGCGCACCGCGCGAAGGAGTTCGGCTTCTCGTTCGACAACCTCAGCTACGACTGGTCCGCCGTCGTCGGCCGCTCGCGCAAGGTCTCCGACAAGCTCGCCGGCGGCATTGAGTTTCTCTTCAAGAAGAACGGCATCGAGTACGTCCGCGGCCACGGAGCCGTCACCGCGCCCGGCAAAGTTGAGGTCACCGCCAAGGATGGCTCGAAATCCAGCGCCGAAGCCAAGCACATCATCATCGCCACCGGTTGCAAGACCCGCGACCTCCCCGGCCTTCCTTTCAACGGCAAATCCGTCATCGGCTCGAAAGAAGCGATGAACCTGCCGACCCAGCCGAAGGAAATGATCATCATCGGCGCCGGTGCCATCGGCGTCGAGTTCGCCTACATCTACAACGCCTTCGGCACCAAAGTCACCGTCATCGAAATGATGGACCGCATGGTTCCCGTCGAAGACGACGAGATCGGCGACGCCCTTCAGAAATCCTTCACCAAGCAGGGCATCCGCTGCCTCACCGGTCACAAGGTCACCGCCACCAAGGACCTCGGCGACAAAGTCGAGATCACTGTGGAAGGCGCCAAGGAGAACGGCACGATCTCCGCCGACGTCTGCCTCGTCGCCATCGGCGTGCAACCCGTCCTCCCCGGCGGCGAGCAGCCGGCTCTCGGCGAGCGCGGCTACATCGACGTCGACGAACGTTACCAGACCTCGATCCCCGGCGTTTACGCCTGCGGCGACATCACCGGCCCTCCATGGCTCGCCCACACCGCCTCCTTCGAAGCGATTCAGCTTGTGGAAGGTCTCTACGTCGAAGGTAGTACCCCACGTCAGGTGAAGAACTTCCCCGGCTGCACCTACTGCCACCCGCAGGTCGCCTCCGTCGGAAAAACCGAGCGTGCCCTCAAGGAGGAAGGCATCGAATACACCGTCGGCAAGATCCCCTTCATGGCGATCGGCAAGGCCATCGCCGCCGGCGAGCCCGACGGCTTCGCCAAACTGCTCTATGGCAAGAAGCACGGTGAGTTGCTGGGCGCCCATATCATCGGCGACAACGCCACCGAGCTGATCGCGGAAATGGGCCTCGCCCTTGACCAGGAACTCACGATCGATGACATCCACGCCACCATCCACGCCCACCCGACGATGAGCGAAGTCATCCACGAAGCCACCCTCGCCGCCGAAGGCCACGCGATTCACTTCTGAGCGTGGCGGCGGATTCCATCCGCCATGCCCAACCATCCACCAAAGGCACGCCGGATCCCCCGGCGGGCCTTTTTTTCGTTCCGGAGCAGCGACCTTATTTTGGACCAAGATGAATAGGATGCTGGAGCCAAGATCCTCAGTCTTTGGCGAGCGTTGGGGCTCAATCATGATGCCCGACATCAAGAACATCCAAGTTTGTAGCCTTCATCCGATCCATTCTGGTCCGATTCTTTCCCTGGCTTGATCGCCCTCGACACTTTCAACCATCAGTAAGCTTGACCTTTCCTACCGCCATCGCGGCATAGTCCACCCATCTAACCATTCATCATCCATGATTCACGCTAAACTTCTCTCCGTCGCGGCTCTTGCCGGTCTTTTCTCAAGTTGCGCCAACAACTACTCTCTCCCAAAGGACTACACTGGCCCAACCGCAACGATCCAAAATACGGGCACCGCTCAGGATGCCTTCAAAGCCTCTGTCTTCAGGGTCAGCAAGGTCGAGGGAAAGAACTCCCTGTCCAGCCCCATGCGCACCCCATACGGAGGTGGCCCCGGCGTCATGATCGGCGAGTCAAAGGTCCAAATCCCCGCAGGTCAGCCAATCCAACTGACTCTCTCCGCGCACGATCACTTCGCCGCCGACGGCGCCGCGCTCGTCTATACTTTCGGAGGCAACGTCGCAAAAACCGCCACCGAGACCTTCACCTTCACGCCCAAGGCCAACGCGACCTATCTCGTAAATGGCCAACTCGGCAAAGAATCCTCTTCCGTGTGGATGAATGACGCAGCAAGCGGACAACGCTATCCCTGACGCCCACGAAGGCCACGCGATTCACTTCTGATTCAACCAACACCACTCCAAATGGCAGGGTAGCAAGCGCATTCCCGCCCTGCCGAGCCCCTCCTACCTGAACTCTTCAGCATCGACCATCAGGGTTTGTTGAAGTAAGTTTCGGTGCTCTGATTCCCTGCCATTTGCCATTTCAGGGAAATCCTTTCGCATCGAAACCATGAACTCAAAACTCCTCACCTTCGGTCTCTTGATCCTGTGGGCTGTTTCAGAACAGGTTTCGGGCGAGACGCAGGTGTTCATCGATCCGGTCGACTCCAGCGGAAACGTGGTCTTGACCCTCTCAGGCCGTCCTGCAGGGACCGTTTGGGTTTTGGAGAATTCGACGGATCTCGTGAAGTGGGACGTCGTGAAACCAGGCGGAATTCCGCTTCGATTTGAAGTGGGCGAGGACAGGGTGAGTTTTTCCCGTGCTGGCACGGCGCGCTATTTCCGGGCGGTCCTGCTTGGCGACGATCGAGTCCCGGCGCTCTACGATGTCAGTGTGCTCCGCGATCTGAGTCTGTCGTTCGGCGAAGCGGATTGGGAAGACCGTTTGGCAGAGAATTTTGGAACGGATACGAACCTGCTTGCCGGCCTAACAGTTGAGGGAGTTTCTTACCCGAATGTCGGAGTGCACTACAGGGGCTTCAATTCGTATGCCTTCATCCCCGGCTCGCGAAAGAAGTCATTTGCCATCGACTTGGATCAGACGGATCCGGACCAACGACTTCTGGGTATCAAGACGCTGAACCTGAACAACTCCTTCGGCGATGCCTCGTTCATGCGGGAGTTGATCTACAGCAATGCCTGCGCGGAGTATTTCCCGAGTCCGCATGTCAATTTCGTGAGGTTGTTCGTCAACGGCGACTACTTCGGAATCTACGTCAATGTTCAGCAGGAGAACCGCGACCTGTTAGAGGGCTGGTTCGATGACCCGGATGGGGATCGCTGGCGGGCAGGGGTTGGCCGCCCTGGAGGCTTTGCAGGCAAGATCGATTTCGGCGGCAGCCTGCGCTGGATGGGCGGTGAGCCTTCGGACTACGATGGTTACGAACTCAAGAGTGATTTCAACGGTGAGGAGGCGGCCTGGAGTTCGCTGATTCTCTCAATCAACGCCTTGAACCACACGCCCGATGCCGATTTCCCGGATTACATCGACCGTGTGTTTGCCGTCGATCGCTGGCTCTGGATGATGGTGCTCGAAAACATCTTCATCGACGAGGACGGCTATCTTTCGAAGGCGGGTGATTATCAGATGTTTCGGGATGCCGATACCGGCCGGCTCCACCCGATCCAACGGGATGGCAACGAGACCTTCACCATGTCGAAGCGCGCTTCCCTGCCTGCCGTTTACGGGGAAAATCTTTTGGCGGCCCGACCTTTATCGACCCGGCTTCTCGCCCATCCTCCGTTTCGTCAGCGTTATCTGGCCCACCTGCGCACGGTTCTGGACCGGACCTTCACGGTCGAGAATATGGGTGCCAAGGTGGATACCTATGCGGCACTGATCCGGCCTCATGTTGAAGCAGACCCCATCAAATTGAAGAGCTTGGAATCGTTTGATGCTGATACTGCCGGCGAGATGGCGATCTTGAAGGAGTTTGTTCGCGATCGTCGCGCGTTCTTGCTCGCGGACCCGGAAGTAGGTGTTCCTTCACCCAGGTTTGTCTCGGTTTCCCCGGTCAATGATCCGCTTGCTGGCTCACCGAGCTCCATCCGGGCCACCTTTGACGAATCTCAAGTGATGATCGCCGAAGCGAATCTCTATTACAGCATCAACGGCCGGAACCACGCGTTCACGATGCTGCCCATGACCGACAGTGGAAGCGGAACCTACAGTGCGGATCTTCCTGCGGTTTCGGGTGGAAACCGGATCCACTACTATGT
>NZ_JBATWY010000218.1:0-64183 GCF_049672945.1 Haloferula sp.
GCCGAATGTCTGGCATCGGAAAGCCCGGAACGTCGCGCGGCCAATCGCCGAGGATCGTGATGCTTGCGCCGCGACGGGTCAGCGCGAGGATCTGTCGGGCGGTGTTCTCGGGCAACTGCCGTACTTCGGGAATGATCAGCGTTTTGTAGGTGAGTCCACCGAGAATGATCTTCCCTTGGCTAACGGTGGCATTTTCTAACAGAAGATCGGAAGCGTAGTCGCAGGGGATGCCGTTTGTCAGCAGTGTGCGGGCGCTGCGATGGAAGCTCGTGGGGCGGAACCATTCATTCTGTTTGGCGGGGTCGGCGGGGATGCCGCCGCGCTCGGTCAGGAGGTCGTGAAAGGGGTAGTAAATCAGGACTTCCGGGTCGGGTGCGCCGGATTGCAGGATACTCTGGCAACGGGTGATGTAGGCATTGAAAGAGGCCATGTTTTCTCCGCGCCCGGATCCCGGGCCGAGCGGTGTGAATGGAGTGTCCAGCATCGTTCGCAGTCGGTCAGGGGCGGGGCCGCTCAGGATGCCGTCGAGCTGAATTTGGTTGGCTCCGGCAAGCCACAGCAAGTCGACGCTTTCCTTCATCTGAGAGGGCGTGATGCGTTCGGGATCGGCGGTTTCGTGCAGCAGGGTCGCGGCGACGAGAGGCTTGGTGTGCAGATGGGCGGCTGAGGATGCGAAGGCCAGTAGTGGCAAATCGTCGTCGGTCGGGATGCCGCTGACGATCACGCCGGGAATGTCGGGAACGCCTTGGAGATCGATCGGGTTGCCGAAGATGCCTTTGACTTGGGAGCGGCTGAGAGCGCCTTGATCGTGGGTCCACTTGTGCCAGGTGATGAGGGTGTCGCGACGCAGATCAGCGAGGGTTTCCCGGTAGTCGCTGAGGACACGTTCGACGGTACCGGCATTCGCGTCTCCGTAGAGCTCGGGCAATTGCTCGCGCAGGTCGTATCCGCGTCGACGCTGGAAGGCGGCGACCAAGGCGCTCGACCAATCCGCATCAAGCTCGGAAAAGCTCAAGGAGTAGGCTCGGGGAAAAGGGGCGGTGGAATCGATGAAAGCTTCGGCGTAGCGAGCCAAGGATTGGCTGGCCGTGTTGGTGGAGAAGTGATCCGGGTAGTTGGCCGGGTCCCTTCCGATGCCATAGATATTCCAAGTGCCGGGAGGGGCTTGCCATTTGAGACTCTGCTCAGAGAGGTTGATGAAGGGTCGGAGATCAATCGGCGGGCCATGCGGCGGCCAGGCTCCCAAGCAGTCGATACTTCCCGGAGGAAGTACAAGCTCGAAGGGGCCGCCGCGTGTCGTGGCGAGGATGGGAACCGAACGAAAGGCCGATTCATAAGGAGAAATGGCGGGTAGGTTTCCGGGTGCCGGGCCATTGCAGGAAAGATCGAGCCGAAGGCCAAGGCGCTCGGCTGTCTCGGAGGCGAGGGCATAACGTTCGACCCATGCCTGGGCGAGCCATTCCAGCTCGCTTGGCGGCCCTCCGCGAGCGGGTGGCGAAGGGAGGATTTCGACCCCTCCAAAGCCTGCGCGTGCCATGCTTTCAAGCTCGGGACCAGGCTCGGAAAGGGCAGATAGATCGGACGGCCACCACCAGCGGACGAGTGGTCGATGGTTCTGCGTCACCTCCGGCCACTCCGCATCGTGCGCCCACAGGGGAGCGACGAGCGAAGCGAGCAGGGCGAGCAGGCGAAGCATGAAAGAAGTTACGGGGATATTGGCTTGAGCGGCTAGTCTTCTGTTTGAGTAACGCCGCCGGACGCGAAATTTATCGCAGGAGGGTGGCAAGAGCGCCGTGGTGATCATCGTTGCTTGGGGCGAGACAGGCATAAGATGTTTCGTGGGATGGGCGTTTGAAGGGGATGAGTCGGTTGACGAAAGTGGAGGTGGCGATAGCGTTTGGCGGCCTTTTCCTACTGGCAGGATGCCAGAAGGAGCGGGACGTGGTGCGGGAACCAGCGGAGATTTGGGGCGTGAGACTTGAGGGATTAGTGGAGTCGTATGGGGCTCCGAGCTTGGACCTGCAGGATGGGGGACTGATTGAAATTTTAAAAGGTGAGGAGGGGTGGATGTGCTACGACCGGGGGCGCTTTCAAGCTTCATGCCGCAATCAGGAAGAATTGATCAATCGCTTCCACGACCTTCGGGATCGGCATTGTTTGCAGGGTTTTGAAACGAAACTTGTGGTGTCGGCTCAGGCGGAGACTCCGTTTCGGGAGATTCGTGAGGTGGTTCGCACGGCAGCGAAGTCGGGGATTTGTGACATCCGGTTTTTGGTCGATCAGGTGAATGGAGTTTCGAAGCCGTCGGCCTTGCCTTTGAGTCTCGCGTTGGCCGCAGGCTGTGCGGTGCCGCCTGAGATCGAGCCATTTTTCATCATCGTGGATGCGGACGAGAAGGTGTCGGTGGGAACGGGTCCAGCACGGGTGGTGATGGACCGTGACAGAGCGGACCGGACTTTGACGCATCTGGATCGGAGTCTCTGGGCCTTTCACCGAGTCGCCGCAGCGACTTCAAGTGTCGCGCTGGTCCAGATTTATGTGGCACCGAGTGCTTCTTATCAAAGGATGATCGACGTCCTCGCTTGCGTGAAGTGGAACAAGATCGATCGACCCCACTTTACGGATATCCTCGATGATGGTCCGGTGCTGGGTTGCAGTGGCTTGCCGATGCCGGATTTGAGGCTCAAACCGCTAGCAAAGCCACGGGCGCCATCGAGCGGCGTGCTGGTGAGACCGCCGGGACTTGATCCGCACGAAGGAGGATTGCCAGAGTCGCCCTTTGGGCCGGACTCGGATTGAGGACGTGCTATTTGTC
Source organism: Haloferula sp. (assembly GCF_049672945.1). NCBI lineage: Bacteria > Pseudomonadati > Verrucomicrobiota > Verrucomicrobiia > Verrucomicrobiales > Verrucomicrobiaceae > Haloferula > Haloferula sp. Next base: position 2,816 of record NZ_JBATWY010000218.1, read on the forward strand.
GCCAAAAGTCACGGTGGAGTTGGCGTTTCACCTCACTTGAAACACATGATGCGTATTGTTGCTCTGCAGGGAGGCACATTCGGCCTTGCCCATTGATTCGGGAATCCTAAGCATCGCTTCAGCAATGACCCCAGACGCCGATGAACCCAACTCCCTGCGGGGAATGTATTCGGACTATTTCCTCGATTACGCTTCGTATGTCATCCTCGAGCGTGCGGTGCCGCATCTGCACGACGGCCTGAAGCCCGTGCAAAGGCGGATTCTTCACTCGATGAAGGAACTCGATGATGGGCGCTACAACAAGGTGGCCAACCTGATCGGGAACACGATGAAGTATCACCCGCATGGCGATGCTGCGATCGGCGCGGCAACGGTCAACATGGGGCAGAAGGAGCTCTTGATCGATACCCAGGGAAACTGGGGGAATACGCTGACCGGTGACAATGCGGCCGCCCCCCGCTACATCGAGGCCCGTCTGACCAAGTTCGCGCTCGAGGTGACCTTCAACCCGAAGACCACGGAGTGGACCCCGAGCTACGACGGCCGCAACCGCGAGCCGGTGGTACTGCCATCGAAGTTCCCGGTGCTGCTGGCGCAAGGCGTCGAAGGGATTGCGGTCGGTCTCGCGTGCAAGATGCTGCCGCACAACTTCATCGAGATCATCGACGGCTGCATCGCGGTCCTGCGGAAGCAGCCTTTCGAGCTGCTACCGGATTTCCCCACCGGCGGAATCATGGATGCCAGCGATTACCGGGACGGTCTGCGTGGCGGCAAGATCCGGGTGCGGGCCCGGATGCACGTCGAGAAGAAGAACCTACTACGAATCACGGAGATTCCCTTTGGAACCACGACCGGTGCGCTTATGGATTCGATCGTCGCTGCCGGCGACAAGGGGAAGATCAAGATTTCGAAAATCGAAGACAACACGGCGGAGAAGGCCGATATCCTGGTGCACCTGCCATCGGGCACCGATGCCGAGACCAGTCGGGATGCGCTCTTCGCCTTCACCGATTGTGAGCTGAGTATCTCACCCAATGGTTGCGTCATCGCCGACGGCAAGCCGCAGTTCATGGGCGTCTCGGACATCCTGAAAAGGAGTGCCGATCAGACTCGCAATCTGTTGGGTCAGGAGCTGGAGATCAAGCTCGCCGAGTTGCAGGAGAAGTGGCATTTCAGTTCGCTTGAGAAGATCTTCATTGAGAATCGAATCTATCGGGATATCGAGGAATGCGAGACATGGGAGGCGGTACTGAAGGCCATTGATGACGGGCTGAAACCGTTCAAGAAGTTGCTGAAGCGCGAGGTGACGGAAGATGATCTGATCCGGCTGACGGAGATCAAGATCAAGCGGATTTCGAAGTTCAATGCCTTCAAGGCGGATGAACTGATCAAGGGGCTTGAGGATGAAATCGCCGAGACGGAAAAGAACATTCGAAATCTGACCCGCTTCACGATCCGCTGGTTTGAGGATCTGAAGAAGAACTTCGGCAAAGGCCGTGAGCGGCGGACCGAGATTTCTTCCTTCGAGAAGGTTGATCGAAGTCAGGTTGTGGCGGCGACAGAGACGCTTTATCTCGATGAGAAGAACGGTTTTGCCGGTTTCGGACTGAAGAAGGAGACCGCGATCGAGAAGTGTTCATCGATCGACGACATCATTTCCTTCACTGCCGACGGCAAGCTGAAGGTGATGAAAGTCGCTGCGAAGAGTTTCGTGGGTCAGAGGCCACTGCGTGTGGCGGTCTTCCGCAAGGATGAGGACCTCATCTATTCGATGATCTATCGTGACGGGAAGGACGGAGCCGTGCTTGCGAAGAGGTTTCGTGTCGGAGGGATTACCCGTGACAAGGAATACGATCTAACAAAGGGGAAGAAAGGTTCCCGGGTTTTTTACTTCGCGGTCCACAAGGATGAGGCTTCGAGCAATGATCAGATGCTGATCGTTCATCTCAAGCCGGCACTTCGCCTGCGTAACGTCAGCCGGCCGTTTCACTTTGCTGAAGTGGGAATCAAGGGGCGTGGAAGCGGTGGTAACATCGTGACCAAGCTGCAGGTCGAGCGCATTGCGCGTGCGCCGAAGGATTTTGAACTGGATGGGTGAAGCGCGGCGAAGTCCATTCGTGTGCCGGGAGGGCTTGGCAGGCGGAGGCAGGCTTTGCAGACTGGTGCCATGGAGATCACGCCGATCGGTCGGGTCCGGACTTGCTTCGGAGAAAAGTTCGCGGTGCCGCGACAGCCCGGCTTGTGTCCTTCGGCATGGGGAGAGCTTGTTTTTGAAAAGGAGTTTCGGAGTGAAGAGGCGTTGCGGGGCTTGGAGGGCTTCTCGCATGTTTGGCTGATCTTTCACTTCCATCAGACCGCAGATCGTGGGTGGTCACCGACGGTGAGACCCCCGCGACTCGGGGGAAACCAGAGGGTCGGAGTTTTCGCGAGTCGTTCGACCTTTCGGCCGAACGGGCTGGGTTTGTCGCTGGTCCGGCTGGATGGGATTGATCGCGAGTGTAATGAAGGTCCGGTGCTGCTCTTGGGGGGTGTTGATCTGGTCGACGGGACGCCGGTATTTGATGTGAAGCCGTATTTGCCCTACGCCGAGGCACCGGAGGGAGCCGAGGGCGGTTATGCTGAGGAGGCACCGGTGAGGCTTGAGCTTGAAGGGGTCGAGCAGCTCGAAGGGCTTTCTGAACGGGATCGAAGGGTGATCGAGGAAGCCTTGTCGCTTGATCCGCGCCCGGCTGGCGCCCGCCATGAGCCGGGAAGAGAGCATGGAGTCATGATTTGTGGTCAGAACGTCCGTTTTGAGATTGAAGGCGGGATCTGTCGGATCAAAGGAATGGACAAGGGCAGGGTTCGAGATTGAAAATTTAGGATTTCCGAATTAGTTTCCAGCCGTGACTGCGATTCGTCCGATGATTTTTGGTGTTGGCCTGGTGGCGATGAGCTTCCTTTCTGGCTGCAAAGAGCGAGGGGAAGTGCAGCTGGAGAGTCTTTCCGAGGCAGGTTACGAGGTGACTCAAGCGGCGTTTTTTCGAGCGGCTGAAAGTGATGACATCCGGGCGATGAAGACCATGGTCGAAACTGGTCTGGCACTTGAGGTCTTGGATGCCAAGGGCCGGACCGCGCTGCATGCCGCCGCTGGTTCAGGGGCGATGCAGTCGATTAATTTCATGCTCGATCGTCGGATGAATGTGAATGTGACGGATTCCGACGGGCGCACGCCGTTGATGGAGGCGGTGCTTCGTTCGACGCCTGAGACGGTCCGCTATCTCTTGAGGCAGGGTGCGGATCCCTCACTCAAGGACAACGAGAAGTACAAGCCACTGATGCTGGCGGTTCGTGACGGCAGGCGAAACATGGTTCCTGAGCTGGCTCCTTATGTGCGGGAGGATTTGGATGATGCAATGCTGGCGGCTTCGATCCTCGGGCAAGCCGGAGTGATTGATGAGCTGACGAATTTTGGTGCCAGCATTTACGCGAGGATCGGCGACGGTCGGACGCCGCTTATGCTGGCCGCCCAGAACGGGCATACTGAGGTCGTCGAACTGCTGCTTGAGATTGGAGCGAATCGCTTTGCCATGGATCAGGAGGGACGGACGGCCCAGTTGCTGGCGGCGGAGTCGGGTCACGATTTGCTCGCCGCACGACTGGCGGAGGAGCCGAAAGAGGGCGACTTCGAATTGAGTGAGCCTGCCGAACTCGGTGTTGAGATGGCGGCGATGGTAGAAGAGCGGGTCATCCAGGCCGAGGTGGTTGCCGCATCAAACGATCAGGGGACCACCGGAGATTCCCCGATTTCAACCCTGCCACCTGTGGGTGAGGAAGTGGGCGCCTTGGGAGCACTAATGACGGTTGGCAAAGTGCCACTCTCACTCGAAGGGGCCGTGCTGAAATCCGTGAACTCTCCGCCTGGAAGTAGCCGGAGTCCGGATTCTGTCGACGATTCCGTGGCCGATAGTGGTCAGGTCTTCGTCATGAGATCCTATCGGCAGCGGGAGCTTCCCCTCCAGGTGGAATCCGCAGACAAGGGAGTGGCTGAAGTGAGGATTGCAGGTGGCGAGCCCCGCAAGATTGGAGAGGGCTCGACGATTCCTGGCACCTCACTCAAGGTGATCCGGGTCGATCGGAAGATGCAGAGTGGCAAGGAGAACGGGGGTGAGTTGATGGAGGTTTCCGTGGTTGAAATTGAGGACACCAATACGGGAATGAAGCGTGAGCTGGTGGCGGAGCTTCCCGCACTGGCCCATGATCCCGTGGCCTTGGTCGAGGACACGGCAAGCGGTCGCTACTATGTCGCTCGAACGGGCCAGAGGTTTCAGTCGGCGGATGGAACCGACTACCTTGTTGGTGATGTGAGACCGAATCAGGTTGTCATCGAGAACATGAACACTCATGAAACGGCCACGATTCCGCTGCGTGGACCGCGCGGCTGATCCTCTCGACCCATGGATGAATCCACGACGCTTAGCCCCGGTTCGCCGGTTCGCCAGTTTTCCATTCTTCTTCAGAACCGAGCAGGTGCCCTCGCCTCGCTGGTAAAGTTGCTGCGGAACAATGCGATCGAAGTGGTCGGTATCAGCGTGCAGGACTCGCGCGATGCCACCGTGGCACGGCTCGTGGTGACCGATCCGGAATTAGCCGAGCAGATCTTCATGGAAAAGGGAATTCCCTTCACCAAATGTGAACTACTTGTGCTCGCTTTGAAGGAGGCTGGACCCGAGTTGTTGCCAGTGCTCGATACCCTGATGGTCGCTGAGACCAATATCGATTTTGCCTACGGGCTGATGCCCTCAAGCAATGGCAGGGCAATGCTGGCGATGCACGTCGAGGACTACGACTTCGCGGTTTCCGTGATGAATCAGGCGGGTTTCAAGCTGGTCTTTCAGGAAGACCTGAGCCGCTGAAGTGATTGCGATTGGTGGACTATTCAGTTCGAGAAAGCTTGGTCAGCCCTCGTTCAAGCAACTGTCCGTCGACTGCGGTTGAGACGACTTCATCGAGGTAAACCTTGAAGTTCTCTTCATCGAACTCGATGGCGTGAAGTCCATCGGAAGGGATTTCATCAAAGGCGGCGATGAGGCTTTTCATGTCCCTCACTGGTTTGCCATTCACTTCGGTGACAATCAAATTACGGAGGGGCTCGTAGCCGACCGTGGCAGGCGTGGCGATGACCCCGGCAAGGAAGACGACGCGATCATAGCGCTCTTCGTACTTGTCCGGGTTCTCAATCACATCGAGAAGATTCAGCGGTGCCCGCGATTCCCATTCTTCGCCGAAGGATTCGAGCAGCGGGCGGGTGAGTTCTTGAAAAATGAGGCCTCCCTTGACGAGGAAGTGGGGTGCCTTGCCGAAGGTATAACCGGGAACGAGTTCGTTCTGGCGGTCCCGGCGCTCAAGTTCCGCCGTGACCTCCATGGCTTCTCCATCTCGCAGCAGGTCGATGGTGATGCTTTCACCGGCGCCACTGGCCCCTCGGACCAGATGGCTCCAGTAGGTGCGGCCATAGACCGGATGTTCGAAGTAACCCATCCGGTCGATTTGATAGTCGTCAATCGCGGTGATGACGTCTCCTTTGAGAACGCCCGCCTTTTCGGCGGCACTGCCTTTTCGGACACTGGCAACGTAGAGTCCTCCATCGTCCTCAGGGAGCTTCAGCCAGGCGCGGAAGCCTGCATCTTCGGTCCGGCTTGTGGACACACCGAGCGAAGGAAAACCCTGGTAGTCGCCATCGGAGGCATCTTCGATAAAGCGGGCGACGATTTCAGTACCCGTGATGTCACTGATCTGATCCTTCGCGTTGTAGCTGGTCAAAAGGCCGGCAAACTTTCCGTCGTGAAGTGCTGGAACGGAAAAGCTGCTGGCAGCGCTTTGCATCGATGCCTTCACTTCGTAGGTCAGGAAAAACTCGCCGGGTAGAAAATTGGCGACGATGTCGATGCTTTGAACCGGGCCACTTGTGACCAGCAGGGTGCCGTTTTCCTCGACTTGGATGGCGTCAATCAAGTCACCGAGTCCGACGGGTTCGGCGATCTCAAGAGGGACCATGCCTTCGAAAAAGGATTGGTCAGCTTCCGGGTCGCTGAGACCGATGAGGGCCAGATTGGCCTCGTAATCGACGGCGTCAACCTTGCCTTGGGCGAGACGTTTGCCGTCGATGGACTCGAGTTCGATCATGGTGGCATCAGCGACCATCTCGGCGGTGGTGATGACCTGGTTTTCTCCGACGACGGCGGCCAGAGAGCGGCGCTTGCGTGGCGGTTGTTTCTCCCAGGGCTGCCCAGGGTTCCATCTTTGGAGAGTGGAATTGACGCGAAGGACGGAAAGCTTCGGATCCACAACCTCGTCGGCAGGCTCAGCGGGCTCGACGACGACGGGTGTCGAGACCGGTGCTGGTTTGTCGCAGGAAGCGAACAGGAAAGCCAAGAGGGCGGTGATGTAGATGCAAGGACGCATGGTAAGAATCGGGGCGAGGGCTGTTGCTGGCGAGAACTCAGTCTTCGAGATTTGAGAGTTCGTCGATGGAATAGATGCGCTGGATGCGCTCATTGGCTTCGTCGACATTCTCGCTTGGAACAATCAGAGGGCGGGATCCTCCAAAGAGTTCGATCACGTGAAACTCTGGAGGAGTCTCCGGATAGAGAAGCTCGTGGGCATGCTTGAGGTTCTTCACCTTGACCCCATTGATCGTGTCGACGGCCTTACCAGTGAATCCACTCATCTGACTGTTGATGGGATCACTTTCAATCCGTGTTAGAACAACGATGTCTTCGCGTTCCGTGAAGATGCCTTTTGGAAGGTAATCCTGATAGAGACGACGAACGTTGATGTCCGTGAAGTTCTTGGTGGCAAAGAGATTGGTGTCGAGAGGTTGAAAAACCAGCCCTGCGAAGACGATGTAGCGTGGGGCCTTCTCGTATTGGATGGCATACATCCGGTTTTGAGGGAGCGTCTTCAATTCGATATCCTCATCGTGCCAGGTGCCGTCAGAAAGGAAGCGGAGTTGGACTTTGTCGCCCGCAAACTTGCGTTCGACAATCTCGTTGAGATTGACCTTGGCGCCGTCGATCAGGATTTGCCCCGCGCTATCAATCGGATTCCCATCGATGGCGAACAGAATGTCACCGGGTTTAAGCACACCGTCGCAGGAGCCTTGAGGGACGACGTTGGTGACCAAGACACCGACGCCGTTTTTCGGCAGCTTCAGTGCATTGCGCATCGCTTCATTATAGAGCGGGAAGGTGGACACCGCGAGGTCGACATAGTGGTCGTAGCGGCCGTCTTCGATATCCGTGAGGAAGCGTCGGACGACCGGAGTGGGAATGATGTATCCGGTGTTGTCCGCCTCACGCAGCCCTTGGAATGCCACACCGACCACCTTGCCATTCTGGATCACGGGGCCGCCGGAGTTTCCGGGGTTGATGGCGGCATCGATTTGAATAACGAGGTGCTGATCGGCACGGGAGTGGGAGTAGGAGGAGAAATCGATTCGGGAGACGACCCCACGCGTGACGGAAAGGCGCTCACCTCCGATGGGGTAGCCAATGACCCGCACCTGACTTTCGAGTTTCGGCACGCCGTCGATTTCGAACACAGGGAAATCCTTGAAGTCGGAGAAGTCTTCGACGGAGAGAAGGGCGAGGTCGCAATCATGGGCGATGAACTCGACTTTGGCTGGATACTTGACCGGGCTGCCGTGAATCGTGATCAGGAGTCGGCGAGCATTTGAAACCACGTGGGCATTGGTCAGGAAGCGATTCTCTCCGATGAGAAATCCGGTGCCGATACCGCCTCCGAAGCGGCCGCTATTCCATGGCGTCGCGTAGTCGGGAACCTGGACCGCCGACTCAATCCGGACGACCGAACGGTAGATGTCCGAGGGAGCCCCGGCGGGGGTTTCCGGAATCGCTGTTTGAGCGATGACCGGCAGGGAGAGAAGAACGGAGAAAAGGGCGAAGAGTTTCGCAAGCATTGGCGGGAGGCTACGGGGGAATCCCGCCTGTGCAAGAGGAATGGATGGGGGCGATGCTTGGTTGCGCCAAAGGGTGGGTTCTTGCTGATGAGTGCTGGAGTTGAGGGGAGAGGGGCGGAGCAGCTGGAAAGCCGCCTTGCCCACCTATGGCGCTCGGGAAAGCGCCAATCCAAAGAACCACTCTCAGACGTTGAAGCGGAACTCGACGACATCGCCGTCCTTGACGACGTATTCCTTGCCTTCAATGCGGAGCTTGCCGGCGTCGCGAGCGGCGGATTTTGAGCCGAGGCCGACGAGGTCATCGTAGTGGACAACCTCCGCGGCGATGAATCCGCGTTCGAAGTCGGTATGAATCACGCCAGCGGCCGCCGGAGCTTTATCGCCTTCGACGATCGTCCAGGCGCGCGTCTCCTGAACGCCGGTCGTCAGATAGGTGCGCAGACCGAGAAGATGATAGACACCCTTGATGAGGGTCGAGACACCGGAGTCGCTGACACCCATGTCGGCAAGAAACTCGGCCGCTTCTTCAGGCTCCAAGTCGATCAGTTCCTCCTCGATGTTGGCGGAGATGATGACGGCCTCGGCACCGTGGGCCTCGGCAGCATAGGCGCGCACTTTGGCAACGAGCGGGTGCTTGTCGGGGTTCTTCTGGGCCTCGCCCAGATCACCTTCGCTGACGTTGCACGCGTAGATGGTGCGCTTCGAGGAAAGCAGGAAGAACTCGCGGATGAGTTTCCGTTCGTCATCGCTGAGATCGATCATGATCGCAGGCGTGCCTTCATTGAGCTTGGGCAAGAGTTTGTCGATGAGCTCCACTTCGGCCTTCGATTCCTTGTCGCCGCTCTTGGCTTTCTTGTCGCGCGATTGCCGACGCTTTTCGAGTGCGGCGATGTCGGCGAGGATCAACTCGGAGTTGATGATTTCAATATCGCGGACCGGATCGACCGAACCGAGTTCATGAATGATGTCGTCATTCTCGAAACAGCGAACGACTTGAACGATGGCATCCGTTTCGCGGATCGTAGCGAGGAATTTGTTGCCGAGGCCGGCACCTTCGGAAGCGCCTTCCACGAGGCCGGCGATATCGACGAATTCGATGGCTGTCGGAATCAGTTTCTTCGAGCCCGACATTTTCGAGAGGACGGCAAGACGCTCGTCTGGAACGGTCACCACCCCGACATTCGGGTCGATCGTGCAGAAGGGGTAATTGGCCGCCTCCGCATTGCGGGTTCGGGTGACAGCATTGAAGAGTGTCGATTTCCCGACGTTGGGTAGTCCTACGATTCCGGCCTTGAGCATGGCGGGCGAGGCTTAGGGGAGTCGAGCGTAGGGAGCGAGAAAAATCCCGGCTTGTGCGCCGAGAATCTCGTGTCTTGCTTGAAAAAAGAAACAGCCTGCCGGTGGCGGCAGGCTGTTTGGAGAATCGGAGTAAGCTAGGAGTCTGTCGGACTTTGAACCCCTTCGGTGATTTGGTAGCCTCAATCCATGCCCGCACGATTTGTCTCCGTCGACCGTGACACGCCGATGCTTCTGCCGCCGGATTTGCGTGAGTGGGTGCCCGAAGACGACCTGGTTCATTTTGTGATCGAGGCGGTGGACCGGCTCCCGTTGGAGAGCTTCCGCGTCAATCATCGGGGTACGGGGGCCAAACAGTTCCCGCCCCATATGATGTTGGCGCTGCTGATCTACAGTTACGCCAACGGCCTGTTTTCTTCGCGTAAGATCGAGCGAGCCACCCACCGCGACGTGGCGATCCGTTACCTGACAGCGGGGACCCATCCCGATCACGACACGATCTGCAAGTTCCGCCGCGAGAACCTCGAGGCGTTCCGCGAGAGCTTCGTCGATGTGCTGGAACTGGCGCGCGAACTCAAGCTGCTCAAGCTCGGCAACGTCTCGCTAGACGGCACCCACCTGAAGGCCAACGCTTCCATCGACAAGAACGTCAGCTACCAGCGCGCTTTGGAAATCCGCGATCAACTTCGACTCGATATCGACGAGTTGTTGGCGCAGGCCGAAACGGCCGATGCTGAGGAACAGGACGGCCAGAAGCTGCCCGAGGAAATCGCGCGCCGTGAAAAGCTTGCCAGCAAGATGGAGCGGGCCATCGAGGAGTTGGAATCCCGAGCCCACCAACGCCAGCAAAAGGCCGAGGGCAAGTATGAAGCGAAGAAGGCAGAGCGGCGCGAGAAGGAAAAGAAGACCGGCAAGAAATGCACCGGCAGAGAGCCAAAGCGACCGGACAAGAAAGCGGAGGACTCCAAGGAGCAGTGCAATCTGAGCGATCCCGACGCGCGGATCATGCGAAAAAACAAGCGGGCGAGCTTCACCCAGAGCTACAACGCGCAGGCCGCAGTGGACGCCGACGGCAGTCAACTCGTCGTCGGTCAGCATGTCAGTCAGAGCGCAAGCGACTACGCCGAGTTGGAGAACGGGGTGGCCAGCATCCCCAGTCAGTTAGGTAAGCCCAAGTCGGTTCTGGCCGATGCGGGCTACGTCAACGGTGATGCCTTCGATCGCCTCGAACAGGAAAGCGTGGAGATCTACTGCAGCGTCCATCGCGAGGATGCGCACAACGAGCGCCACTACGACTTCCGTCCGCAATCGGCAAGCGGGCGAGCGGTGAAGGAGCCCGCCGATGAGAGACTCGTGGCGATGCGCGACAAGCTCCGCACCGAGAAGGGCAAGGCTCTGTATGGAAGGCGCAACCACACCGTCGAACCGGTCTTTGGGATCATCAAGGCAGCGATGGGCTTCCGCGAGTTCAGTCTGCGCGGCAAAGAGAAAGTATCGGGCGAATGGACGCTGGTCTGCCTCGCCTACAACCTCAGACGCCTCCACAGAATGATGGGAAGTGTGACGAAGGGAGCGGGCAGACCGAAATCGCGGCCCATTGGCAGCAATCCCACTCCAACTTTGCCAGTGGACAAGTGGCTCGGGAGAATCATCTACATAATCTTCCGGCGACTCAACCGCCTGACCACCGAATCCACCGCGAAACTTGTGCTAACTCCGACAGGCTCCTAGAAAAACGATTAGGAACGGCGGCGGCGAAGCATGGCGAGAATCCCAAGGCCACCGAGAAGTGCGACGGAAGGTTCCGGCACAACGAAACGGTTGAAATCTTCGTAGGTCCCGATCGCGTCAAAGCCGGGATTGCCGGAGGCGTTCAGGGTCGCACTGGCGGGAAATGACTCGTTTGAGAGAAACAGCGTCTCGGAGGCCAGTCCGGCGAACCAATCGATGTTCGTTGGGTTGGCGATATCAGAGAGGTTGACGGTCACGGATGATCCGGCATCAAAGCTGAGAAAGCCCAATTCTCCTCCGGTCAATTCAAAGGCAACGCTGCCGAAGGACCCGAATGCGATCGCGTAATCCGGCAGGCCACCAGACATCCCGGTCGGAAACACTTCATTGCCGAAAGACCCAAGGTTGGTGATGACATTCCGTCCGGCGTCGAGGGTGTCACTCATGTCAGCGTCTCCGAAGCCTCCTGGTCGAGTATCAAGATAGAGAGCCACGATATTCGACCCCAGACCACCCCCTGGAGTGAAGCCGACCGTGAGAGTTCCTGCCGTCGTATCAGCGTCGAATGAGAATGACCCGGCACCCAAGGCTCCGCCGAAGTCTGCACCTCCGCCGTTGGAGTAAATGGTCGGGGCTGCACCGTCAGTCTCAGTAATAGAGAGGGCACCGAAGGAGGACATGGGGATCAGTCCGGTAAGAACTAGCGCAAATTGGATTTTCATACGTTCCAGAAGGAAACGGCAGACGAGCCAAAACGGTTTACAACTTTGTGCAGAAATTACTCAAGCGGCGGAAGAAGCCCGCCGTCGATCGCTCCGCTGTCACTGGGGAGTGTCGGTTCCTTGAAGCTGACCGGGCCGAGGAAGCTCCAAAAGCCGCCGTTTTTCTGCTGATAGGCCAGGGCTTGCTCCTGTCCGCTGGGAAGTTCCTTGAGTGAGTCTTCGCGCGCTTCGACCACAGGGACACCCGGACGGAAGGGGGACATCGTAAAGTCCGCCACTTTGCCGAATCCGCTTCCGATGCCGCTGCCGACCTTTCCGAAGCCTTCACCAACCTTGCTGACGCCACTGGCCGTTGTGCTTTTCATTCCATCCATCGACCCACATGAGGCGAGGACAAGCGATGAGCCGAGGAGGATTAAGGCTTTCAATTGCTTTGAAGAAAACTTCATGGGGAGAAAATCATTTACGGGACGAAGGCTTAATCAAGCTCGTCCAAGAGGCCTACGAATTAGTTGAAAATCCCCTTTCAGTCAACTGGGTTCAGGAGTTTCATTCGCTTGAATTTCAGTTATTTAACTTACCTTAAGTAATTGGGGAATACCTTTTAAAAAGAACTTCACCGTGCTTTGAGAACAAGGAAGTTGCGAACCGGTTTATTCCAAAAAGGCCGCTCGAAGAGGGGGCCGTTGGTCACCTTTCCCGAGGCCCAGATTTCGGAGGACCGACCGCCGTCGAGATTGAGGACTTGCTTGAGGTGAGTTGAGCCGATCGATTGTCCCGACAAGGCTTGGGCGAGGGAGGCCAGCGAGCAGGCGCCGGTTCTGGCGATGATCCATCGTGACTGGCCGTCGTAGGCGACAAAGGTCCGGGCCGATGATTGCTTGTTGCTGAGTCCTTGAACTGCACGCGAGCCCTCGATCAGGAATGGTCCGGATTGGAGGGCATGGTGGCCTCCTTTGAATGATTCTCTGCGCAGCAGGTCCATGGCTCCCGCGGCGTCGCGAACGTAAAAGCCGGAGCCCAGCGATGAGACACGGTTGATGGCTCCGACAGAGCTTCCGTCAGCGATGACCCGCCCGAGCGGTTTTCCCTCAGGGGTGAAGAATCCTGCGTTGATCGCTGCGATTCCATTCACTGACTTGCCGGCGCTACGACCGTCAGGCCATTGGGTTCCTGGTCCCGCTGACTGATCGACGACGGCGAGGTAGTGGGTCAGCGAGTCGAAGCAGATGGCCTCGATGGAAATACCGCCCAACGACGTGCGAACCAGGGTTGGGGCGACGAGAGGTCTGGATGGTGTTGGCTGTGTGGGTGAGCTTGCCGATGATGGATCGACCCGAAGAGCAGAGCTGGCCGCCTCGATTTGGCTTGGCTGGTTTTCAGCCGTCGGCAGCGGAGCCAGTGGCCCTGAGGGATCAGGGGCACATGAAACCAAGGCAAGCGCGATGAGCAATAGGGATCGCATGAGGGCTTAGCGTGCTCGCAGTAGAAGGTTCGTGCAAATCCTTCACGCCTTCTTCCGGGCGACGGCCAGCAGGGTCTGAAAGTGAGGGGGCTCGGTTTCGCGATCGACGACGGCCGTTTCAATTTCCGCGAAATCTGTCTTTTCCAGCATCGCCGAGAGTTCTCCTTCACCGAAGCCGAGCCAGGTGTCGGCGTAGAGTTCGCGGGCTTGTTCGAAGTTGTGTTGCACGAGATCGAGGATCACCAGACGCCCTCCCGGTTTCAGCGCGCGGTGGGCCGCAAGGACCGCGAGATCCGGATGGGCGGCATGATGCAGTGCCTGGCTAAGGACGGCGAGGTCGAGAGAATTATCCTCAAGCGGCGGGGACTCCAAATCTCCAAGTCGGTATTCAAGGTTGTTCAGGCCATGTTTTTTGGCGAGTTCGGAGCCGAATTCGACCATCTTTGGAGAAAGGTCCACCGCGATGACCTTCTCGGCCCGCTGGGCGAGAAGCTGGGATAGGGTGCCTTCGCCAGCTCCGAGGTCGGCCACGGTGCCGCTGGCCATGACCTTGATCAAAGCTTCGGCGAGCCCCTTCCAGGAGCGGCCGGGAACATAGTCACGGCCAAATTTCCCCGCCAACTCGTCGAAGTAGGTCCGTGCCCGGTCCTGGCGCTTCCGTTGCAAGTGTCGCAAGGCGGTGTCGTCTTTGGACACTTCAGGGATTTCCGCGGCGGCCTTGATTGCCAGAGATGCCAGCTCGGGAGGCATCGACGAGCGGTAGATGTTGTTCTTTCCACTGCGCTCATCACTGACGAGGCCTTCGATCTTCAATTGGGAAAGTTGAGTGGAAATGCGGCTCTGGCCCATCCCGAGGAGTTCCTGAAGATCGGCGACGCTGAGGGACTCGCGCTCGAGTAGCAGCAGAATGCGGAGGCGGGTCGGATCGGCCAGAAGCTTCAGGGATTTCAGCATTGACGGCATGGAAAAGCTAATACATCAACGCATCACGATTTGACGATACGAAAAACAAAACAGCTATGAGTTCCTACATTTTTTCCTCTGAATCCGTTGGTGAGGGTCATCCTGACAAGGTCTGCGACACCATTTCCGATGCCATTCTTGACGCCTGTCTCGCGGTCGATCCCAAGTCCCGTGTCGCCTGCGAGACTTTCGTGAAGTCGAATATCGTCGTTGTCGGCGGTGAAGTGACCATTCCGAAGATCGGCCAGAAGCCGATTGGCTCGGTGATCGATATCGATACGGTGATTCGTGAGGCCGTGCGCGGCATTGGTTACACCAATGACGATGATGTTTTTCACGCCGATACGCTGTTCATCAACAACTACCTGACCACTCAGTCTCCGGACATTGCGCAGGGTGTTGATGCGAAGAAGGCTGAGGGCAAGAAGCACGCCGAGCAGGGCGCGGGTGACCAGGGCATCATGTTCGGATACGCATGCGATGAGACTCCGGAGTTGATGCCGGCCCCGATCATGTTCGCGCACCGTCTTGGCCGTGAACTCACCCGCATTCGCAAGACCGGCAAGGTCAAATGGCTGCGTCCCGATGCGAAAACCCAGGTCTCGGTCGAATACGTGGAGGGAAAGCCCAAGCGCATCGTCAACGTGGTGATTTCCACCCAGCACGCCGCCGGGACCAAGCATTCTGACATTGAGAAGTTCTGTATCGATCAGGTCATCAAGAAAGTTCTGCCGAAGCGCATGATGGATTCGCGGACTGAATTCCTGATTAATCCGACGGGTAATTTCGTGATTGGTGGCCCCCAAGGGGATTCGGGCCTCACGGGTCGCAAGATCATTGTCGACACCTATGGCGGCACCGGACGTCACGGCGGTGGCGCCTTCTCCGGCAAGGATCCATCAAAGGTTGATCGTTCCGCCGCCTACATGGGTCGCTGGGTCGCGAAGAACATCGTCGCCGCTGAACTGGCGAAAAAAGTTGAGATCCAGTTCGCCTATGCGATCGGTCATCCGCTTCCGGTCAGCGTCCACGTTGATTCCTTCGGCACGGGTGCGGTCTCGGATGAAAAGATCCTGGGTGCGGTGCTCAAGGTGTTTTCCTTCAAACCTGCCGACATCGTCAAGCAGCTGAAACTTCTCCGGCCGATTTACTCGGCATCCACCAACTACGGTCACTTCGGCAAGGAGGATTGCGATCTTCCCTGGGAAAAGACCAACAAGGCCGCGGCGCTCAAGAAGGCCGCGAAATAACCAATCAAGAAACAACAAACTATTATGAGTGCAGTAGCAGAACCTACGACCCAGGACTACAAGGTCCGGGACATCGGGCTGGCCGACTTCGGCCGCAAGGAAATCGAAATCGCCGAGCACGAGATGCCCGGTCTCGTCGCCACGCGCGAAAAATACGGTCCTGAGAAGCCGCTCAAGGGAGTCCGGATCATGGGCTCGCTCCACATGACGATTCAGACCGCCGTGCTGATCGAAACCCTCGTCGAACTCGGTGCCGA
This sequence comes from Haloferula sp., assembly GCF_049672945.1. Lineage (NCBI taxonomy): Bacteria > Pseudomonadati > Verrucomicrobiota > Verrucomicrobiia > Verrucomicrobiales > Verrucomicrobiaceae > Haloferula > Haloferula sp. The sequence goes on from NZ_JBATWY010000218.1 coordinate 18,460, forward strand.
AGTGCGCTGGGTTTCCTGCAACATCTTCTCGACCCAGGATCATGCTGCTGCGGCAATCGCTGCATCGGGTGTTCCTGTGTTTGCCTGGAAGGGTGAGACGCTTGAGGAATACTGGTGGTGCACCTGGAAGGCGCTCGTCAATCCCGACGGTCTCGGCCCGGAACTGATCGTCGACGACGGCGGTGACGCGACTCTTCTGATTCACAAGGGTTACGAAATGGAGAACGGTTCCGATTGGGTCAACGGCCCGGCTGCGAGCCAGGAAGAGCAGGTCATCAAGGATCTCCTCAAGAAGATCGGCAAGGATCAGCCGGGTATTTTCGCCAAGATCGTCAAGGACTGGAAGGGCGTTTCAGAGGAGACGACCACCGGTGTCCACCGCCTCTATCAGATGGCCAAGGCTGGCACTTTGCTCGTTCCTGCGATCAACGTGAATGACTCGGTCACCAAGTCGAAATTCGACAACCTCTACGGTTGCCGCGAGTCGCTCGTGGATGGCATCAAACGTGCCACCGACGTGATGATTTCCGGCAAGGTCGGAGTGGTCTGCGGCTACGGCGACGTCGGCAAGGGCTGCGCCCAGGCTCTCCGCGCCCAAGGTGCGCAGGTGGTGGTGACGGAAGTCGATCCGATCTGTGCGCTCCAGGCCGCGATGGAAGGTTTCCGCGTGCTGACCATCGAGGACACGCTCGGCTGGGGTGACATCTACGTCACGACCACCGGCAACTACGACATCATCCGGCTCGAGCACATGGAGAAGATGAAGGACCAGGCGATCGTTTGTAACATCGGCCACTTCGACAACGAGATCCAGATCGACAAGCTCGACAAGGCGGAAGGTGTGGTGAAGACCAACATCAAGCCGCAGGTTGACAAGTACACCTTCCCGACCGGCAACAGCATCTACATGCTGGCTGAAGGGCGTCTTGTGAATCTTGGTTGCGCGACCGGGCACCCGAGCTTCGTGATGTCGAACAGCTTCACCAACCAGACGCTGGCGCAGATCGATCTGTGGCAGAACAAGGACAGCTACAAGGCCGGTGAGGTGAAGGTTCTGCCGAAGCACCTCGATGAAGAAGTGGCTCGCCTCCACCTTGAGAAGGTTGGCGCGAAACTGACCAAGCTGACCAAGGATCAAGCCGACTACATCAGCGTGCCGGTCGAAGGCCCCTACAAGCCGGAGCACTACCGCTACTGAATCTTGGATCGGGGTGATTCCTGCTCCCTCATTTTTGAAAACCCTGCTGGCGAAACGCCGGCGGGGTTTTTGTTTTTTAGCCCCTACTTCAGAACGTGGTAAAGCGTCGCAGAGCAGGCACCGAGGCCGGTGAGCATGGAAATGACGATACCAGTCGAGAAGATCCTGTAGGACGGAACGAGGCCCCAGAACCAGCGGAAGTGGCAGAACATCGCCGCCGCGGCGTAGCAGACGGCAAGCGAGCGAGCCGCATCTCCCGTGAGATCCATGCTGGACCCGTTCTGACCCAACCAGATGGCTTCTTCGAGGACCCACGCTCTTGCCGCATATCCAGCGATAGCGGCGGGAAGCAGAATCCCGAGGGCGATGAACTTGAGTCTGCCACCCGAGGGTGGATGCGCCAGGTCCTCGATGTCGCCCAAAGTGTGGCGGTTTGGGTTTTCGTTCCAATTCATTCCTTGAAGCCCCGATGCTCCCACGATGTTTCTGGCAAGCTCCATTGGAATCGGATAACAAGAATGTAGGCCTGAGCATCTGACAGGAAGGATGCTTGAGAGATTGGCTTTGTGGGGCTAGTAGATAGGAACGATGAAAGCACCATTTCTCCTGCTATTCGCCTCTTTGATGAATCTCGGCTCCGCCGCTGATTGGCCGAGCTGGCGTGGTCCGGATCAAGACGGTTCAGTATCAGGCGCCGCGCCTCCGGCGGAATTTTCAGGTGAGAAGAATCTATTGTGGAAAGTCGAATTGCCCGGCCGGGGATGTTCGACTCCGCTCGTGGTGGACGGGAAAATCATTGTCACCACCTCGATTGGAGAGATGGACGGAGTGGTCGCCTACGATATGGACGGAAAGGAATTATGGCAGACGTCTTTGGGGAAACTCAGGCCGGGACGCGGTCAGCGGGTCGGGAGTTCCGCCAATTCCTCGCCTGCGACGGATGGCGAAGCGGTCTATGTTTTCTTCAAGTCAGGCAAGGTCGCCGCACTTGAACTGGACGGGGAACTGCGCTGGGAAATCAATTTGTTCGAGGAATTCGGGGAGGACAAACTTTGGTGGGATGTCGGGACATCGCCGGTCATCGCCGGGGGCAAGCTCGTCGTCGCGATGATGCAGACCGATGCTCCTTCCTACATTGTCTCGCTCGATACCAAGACCGGTGAAATGGTTTGGAAGAATAACAGGTATTTCGAAACCGGCGTTGAATCGGGAGATGCCTACACGACACCGCTAGTTCTCAATCTCGATGGAAAAGAGACGATTGTTTGCTGGGGTGCCGATCATCTGACAGGCCAGGATGCCTCGACCGGAGAGATTCTTTGGACGGTGGGAGGATTCAATCCGAACAAAGAGAAGGCGTGGCGGGTGATTGCCTCTCCGGTGGCTGAAGGTGATGTGGCGCTCGTCCCTTATTCACGCGGAGCATTTGTTGCCGGGGTGAAGATGGGTGGCAAAGGCGATGTCACCGAGTCGGCACATCTTTGGAAATACGATTTGGGAAGTGACTCGGCCACGCCGATTGCTGATGACGGGAAGTTCTATGTACTCACTGATAGTGGTCCGAAGCGTGGCACCGTGACCTGCATTGAAGCGGAAAGTGGCAAGGTTCTCTGGACGGATCGATTGCCAAAGGGAGCGCAGACCTACTATGCGTCGCCACTGCTTGCAGGCGGGCTCATGATTTTCCCGCGGGAAGATGGGATCACCTTCACGGCAAAGGCCGGCAAGAACGGCCTTGAAGATGTCACCAAGAACGAGCTTGGCGAAGGAGTGATTGCATCGCCAGTGGTTGTCGACGGGAAGCTGCTCCTACGTGGCGACCGGAGTTTGTTCTGCTTTGGAGGTTGAGATTGGCCAGCTCATCTTGGCTTGATGGCCTCCTGAAGTTTTTCATTCAGGCAGGCCAACTGAAAGCCGTCCGTTGCTTTTCCTCCGCCCGGAAGCGTGACATACAGGGTGTCCATGGCCGCTCCCTTTTCGGTGCAAATCCGGGCGTGGACCGTGTCCAATCCACACTGGTTGATGGCATGGAAAAGATCGTGCAGCAGGGCGATTCGGTCGATGGCTTGAATTTCGACTGCCGTGCAGGTCGGGTGGAGATCATTTGAAATGTGGGCCCTGGTGGGGAAGGCGATTCCCCATTCGTCCCGGGGTCGGAGGAAGCTTGTCTTCGCCTTGAGATACTTGCCCGGGTCGTAGGCTTCCGTGGCTCCGAGTTGGTAGAGGGTCTTGGTGAAGCCTTCCCTCATCTTCGGGTCCACGACGGGTTCGAAGTCGGTCGTACAAACCCGGAAGATATCGACCACCACGCCGTCAGTGCGGGTGAAGAAATCGGCGGAGACGATGTTGATGCCCTGAGCAGCAATCGCACAGCAGACCTTTTCAAGGAAGTGGGGACGGTCGCGTGAGACGATGACCAACTCCGTGTAACCGCGATCGATGAAATCGGTGGCCTGACCGGCGCATTCGAAAGCGCCGTTGGCACTTGCCTCCTTACGGAGAAAGCTGCGCACGGTCTTGATATGAATGGGAACGCTGTCGGAATTACGGAATCTGAAGTAACTGCCGGGCATTTTGGAGAAATGATCGGCGATATCCTTTTTGTAATCCTCGCCAAGGACTGACGTCGCCTTGTCTCGCAGCGTCTTCTTCTCGGCACGAATCGCATTGGTAAAGTTCTCGCGACCCTCGGTGAGAAACTTTCGCGTCGAGCGGTGGAGCTGTTTGAGCAGGGTCTCCTTCCACGAAGTCCAGGCGTCCGGCGCCGTGGCATTGGAATCGGCGTAGGTGAAGAGCATCAGCGCATCGAGCCGTGCGGTGGTCTTCATCAGGTTGGCGAATTCCTCAATGACTTCGGTATCCTCGATGTTCTTCGTCGTGGCGTAGCGCCAGAAGGTGAGATGGTGATCCACGAGGAACATGATCATTTTACGGCGGCTACCTTTGATCTGAAGGCGGTTGCAAAGCCGTTGGGCAAGCATCGCGGAGCCGTCGATGTGCTCACGCACATTCTCCGAGCGGCCGCTGTCGTGCAGAAGGATCGCCAGGTTGAAGCCATACGGGTCCTCGATGCCGTGAAAGAGCGTATGGAAGAGGCGGAGGTTCTGGTGTGGGGTGTCCACCAGTCGGTCGATCGTCTCGATGAACCTCAGCGTGTGCTCGTCTGCGGTGTAGCGGTGAAAGAACTCATGCTGCACGAGGCAATCCAGTGCTCCGAATTCGGGGAGATAGCGGCCAATGAATCCCACCCGGTGCATTTGTCGGAGGGTGCGGGCGGCGTCGCCTTTGCGGCTCAGGATGGCCTGGAAGGTCTCGCGATTGGCCTTGTTGTAACGGAAGGACCGATCGATGTCTTCCCAATGAGCCTTGACCAGTTTGCGCATGGGAGGACTCAGCCTGAGATTGCGCAGCTGGGTGTGCTGGAACAGACGCATCAAGCGATGCTTGTCCTCTTTGAAGATGTTCTGATTACTCGGGAAGATGCGACCATCACGAGAAATGAAGCCATCGAAGGTCTCGGTTCTCTTTTTGCGGAAGGTGAGGAAGGAGCGGATCCCGACTTCTGACCGGTCATCCTGTTCGATCTCGAAAATCTCCATCAGCGAATTGGTGTGCTGATAGAGGTGCCGGGTGTGCCGATAGTAGTCGCGCATGAAGAACTCCACACGACGGAGGATCGATCGCTGAGGGTAGCGGAACTTGGTGGCGACGACCCCTTGAAGCCGCAGTGTCAACTGGTCCGAGCCGCGACCAGCCTGGTAGTGCAGTTCATTGCGTACTCGGTTGAGGAAATCGTAGGCTTCCTCAATCTCGCGGTGGGCGGTGGCGGTGAGTAACTTGGCATCAACCAGCTTCTGAAGTTTGGCGCTGCCGCGTTTGACTTGAGTGACCCAAAGGATGTTTTGGTAATCGCGCATGCCGCCACAGCCTTCTTTGACATTCGGCTCCTGAAGGAAGACGGTGCGGGAATACTTTTCGTGGCGACTACGGAGGTCTTGTCGGCGGAGTTCGAAGAAGGCGGCTTGTCCTTTGTCGATGGCTTCTTTTTTGAAGCGTTTGCGAAAGTCGGAAAACAAGGTGCGGTCGCCGGTGATACGCCGGGCGTCCATCAACGAGGTCTTGTTTTCCTGATCCGCCTTGGCCTGTTGAATGCATTCGGCAATCGATCTGACGGCATGGCCGACCTTGAAGCCCACGTCCCAGAGGAGATAGAGGACTTCGTGAACGACGGCCTCGAGGTCTTTGGGCAGGTTGTGGGAGGCGCGGGGGAGCAGAAAGAGGAGATCGATGTCGGACCCGGGATTGAGGGTGCCCCGACCGTAGCCACCGGTCGCCACCAGGGTCATCTTTGCGGTGGACTCGTTCTTCCTGTCGGCGGTTTCGAAGATGGAGCGGAGGACGACGTCGATGAGTTCGGCCCGGTCGCGGGCAATTTCGAGGCCTCCGGCCCCGGCGCGATGGCGGAGTTTGATCCGATGTTCTTCGATTTTGAGGAAACGCTTGAAGAGGGCGATGCGCTCGGCCGGGGAGAGCTGGCCCTGGGTGGCGGGTTTGAGGGCCTGTTTGGCGTGGTCTTTGAGCGTCTTGAGGTGGGCGGACATGGACTGCCGCGAGGTTGTATGGGGATGGTGGGATTGTGAAATGCAAAATCCGAGGGAGTCGGGGCAGGCTCCGGCACATGAATCGAGAAAGAAGAACCTCCCCTACCTGTCCTTCAGTGGGCTCCTTGGCTAGCGCTCGATGATGAGAGTTCGGGAGCCCTTTTCAGGATGGTCGACGAAAATGGCAATGTCGCCGGTGGGTTGGGCTTCGCCGTTGGTGAGCGTCAGGTAGTCGAACTTTCCGCGTAGGTCGGTGTAGCCGTCTTTGTGAAAGACAGGCTCACCGTCTTCCTCGCGGTAGACTTTGACGTAGCAGGCGGAAAGTGGTGTGCCTTTCCTGGCATCGAGTGCTTGCAAGGTTCTGTCGGTTTTGCGGTGCTCCAGTTTGATCGACTGACTGTCGAGGATCTGGAGGGTCTTTGCCGAACCGGCGTCGGCGGCGATCAGGACATTGCCACGACGGAATTCCGCTGGAAGCTCGATGTCCGTTTCCGTTCCTTGAAGTCCGACTTGGCGAACGAGATTCGGACGGGTGCCCGGGAGATCGTCGGTGTCGTAGAGGTAGGGGTTCTTGGAGAAAAGCATCTCAAGGTCGATATGATAGAGCTTCAGGTCGACTTGATTCAGGCGCGTGTGGCTGAGACGTAGTGTGCCATCGGCATTGAGCGCGATCTCAAGAGTCGGTTCTGCCTTTTCGATAGCTTTCTGTTCCTTCGTCCGCGGTCTTGAAAACGCCGTGATCTCTTCGGCTTGGGCCAGCACGGCGGCGAAGCGTTCACGCCACGGACCGGGTGGCAGGCTCTTGTGTTTTTCGGCAAGGATACGGGCCTTGTTCGGCTCGGAGCGGTGGAAATGCACGACCGCCAGCAGATAGTCGTAGCTTAGTTGGCCGATGACTTTGCTCGCGTCGACTTTCTCGAATCGCTCGAGGGCTTCGCCGATCCGATCCTGGAGGAAGAGGAACCAGCATAGCTTGAGTTGTTCCGAGGAGCTGAGTTTTGGCTTCCAAGCGAGTTGCTCAAGGTAAGCCTCGTAGTGCATGCGGGCGGCATCGAAGCTGAGTCGTGGATTTTCTCCGAAGGGATGACTGCGTGGGTTGACGAGAGGGTCGAATTCGAGCGTCTGCCAGTCGAGGTGCTGGACGGGATCGATCGTGAGTAGCGGACTTCTCAAGGACGCGCCGACTTCATTGCGGGCATTTGAAACCATCAGCCAAGTCCGGATGCTGGGGACATCGGCGTGGAGGAAGCCGTAGGCGCTGACGGACTGGGAATGGACGAGTCGGTCGTGGAGAATGGCGGAGGCTGCGAGGAAGAAGGGGCGTTCACGCAAACGCCAACGGATCAGTCCGAGGTCGGTTGAGTGCAGATTGGCGCTGCGCAGGCGGGCGAGCACGTCTTCGTCGCTGCCGTCGCGGGCAAGGGCTGTCCATGAGGCACGGTCGTCTTCGATGGAATCTTCACGGACCACCAGCGTCCTCGGCAGAGCGGAAGCGAGGATCATGTCGTTCTCGGCGACCTGCATCGGATAGACGCCGAATTCACCGGGGGCAGGGAAGTAGAACGCGAGGTCGAAGGTCAGCACGCCGTAGGGGGTGAGCTCACGGGTCTCGGAAAGGGTCGGAGGTTTGGCCGCGATGGGAATTGCTCCGGCGGGGATTTGCGCGAGCACATCGATACGGCGGCCGCTACCGGAAGGATTGGTGACGACGAGCGAAGCCCCGTAGGCAACTCCCGTTTGGAAGTTTCCGGTGATGGTGTTTTCAATCTTGCGGCCGGCTTCGGTGCGGAAGCGGTCGTCGAGGCGGTGGAAGGTTTCGCGGACGAGCAGGGGGGCGTCTGGCGCGATCTGGTCGGTGACACGAGTGTCTTTGTAAAAGAGCAGCATCGCATCGCGTGCTTTGACCGTGAGGGATGAGCCCTCGACTTTGACTTCAGGGCGCTCGGCCTTGAAGGGGAGGTCGAGCAGGGCGAGGCACATCAGGGCGTCGTTCGCGCTGTGGGTGCAGGTGTTGAAGTGGGGTGAAATGAACGGCCCTTTGCCATCCCATTTCGCGAGATCGAGCCAGAAGGGATTGAGAGGAATCAGGGATTCGTCGGTGGCACCACTATGGCGGTAGTAGTTCGAAGCCAGCCAAAGGCGTGTCTGGCCTCGCTTGGAGGACCAGGAAGGGCGGGCGTAGAAGGGTTGACCGACGGCATTCTGGAGTTCGGAACTTCCCTGGTCTTCCGATTCCAGGCCGATGAGGGGAGGTAGGATGTCATCTGGTGCGGCGAAAGGATCGGAAATTCCACTGCCGTCCGATGGGATGGCCGCGAAGCCGTCGATACCTGCGACAGATACGATGGTCTCCACCATGTCGAGATTGGTGGGAGTATTTCGAACCATCAGGGTGCTGCTTGATGGAAAGTAGCTCGCGACCGAATCGGGCGGAAATTTGATTCCGTTTGCTTTTAGTGCCTCAGTAATGGACTGCCTTCTGCTGCCGGATCCTTCGCTGATTCGGTTTACAAAGTCGGGTGGGACATTGAAGGTTCTCGTGAACAGGTCTTCGCCGACTTCGGTAGCGGGCTTTACAGTGACGGCGAAATCATCAGTCGACCAGCGAAGGCGGGTGGCTTCGCAAATGTAATTGAGAGCTTCCGCCAAGGGGACATTCCGGAGGCGAAGCTCCTTGATTCGGGTCTGTCCAAGGCTGCTTTCGCCGTCTCGTGGGTTGCGCAGGACAAAGTTGATTCCCTTCCGTTCAGGATCCATTTCCCAGGTATCCAGTTCAATTGAACGAACTCTGAGGTAGTCGATCGCCTCTTCGACTGTGGTATCCTCAAAATCGATGACTGGGATGATGACGTTTTTCAGTTTCTGGATAATCAGAGTCGCACCCACCGAGGTGGTGGCGGGCCCACTCAGGCTTTCGCTTCGGGCCAAGCCCAGCGAGTCCTGAGTGGCGAGGTCGGTGCCTCTTAGTGTTTGGCTGAAGAGTCGGGTTTGTTGTTCGGGTGCGGGGGATTCGAGTTCCCACCGGTTTTCAAGTTCTGAGGCGATGCGTGGGCGGGCTTGAGGAAGCGCTTGGGCAAGCAGGGCTTTTTCCGCGGCGTTCAAACGGCTCCAGGCGAAGGGTTGGAGGTAGCCGTTGAGATCGCGCTCGAGAAGGTAGTCGTCGATGAATTTCGGCTCGGCTTTCTCGGCGAGCAGGGCTTTGACGTGCTTCTTGAAAAACCCGGGGTCCTTGCGCGCGAGGAAGAGGTGAAACTCGTGGCTGGCGTGCTCTGACCAGTGGGTGAGCTTGGCTTGCTCATCAAGTTCGGGCCATGAGACAAGGAAACTCAGGTCGCGGAGTTTCTCGTCACCAGTGGCACCGTAGAGGAACTCATGTGCTTCTGTTAGGGTGGTGAAGGCGCGCCAGTCGGCATCGAGAATATTGGTGATGGTGGCTTCGGCATCCTTTGCCAGGGCGGCTGCGCTGCGGGTGCCGAGGTGGTGCTTTTCCGGATCGAGCGGATGCGAAAGACGTCGGTCGCGCAGCGGGATGGGATGCTTGGGAAGCGGGAAGGACTGGCGGTGGAGAGAGCCTGAGTCGGCGACGACAACTTCAATGACTTGGCAGCCGTCGAAGGTCGCGAGCGGAAGGCGGACGGTGCCGTCATCGGCAGGGGTGAGATCGTAGCGCAGCTCGGATGAGCGGGCGAGGTAGTCGAGACAGTCCGGAATGTCGGAGCGGGAAGCACCACCGCCGGCGGAAAAGGGGTCGCTGCCGCTGTCACGGGATCGTTGGGGCGATCCCCTTTTTGAGGATCTGCCGTCTGCTCCATCGAGGGGCGGAAGCATTGCGGAATCGATGTCTTCTTTGCTCCATCGCAACGCGAGCAGGCCGGCGCGGGGAAGCATCGAGCCGGGGAAGGTTTTCGCGGAGCGGCGTTCGAGGATGTAGCGCATCTCTGAGTCAAGCCGTCGCTCTGTGAGGAAGTCATTCCCTTGGAAACCCGGTGTCAGCACGGGTGGTAGCGGCGTCTGGAAGGGGGCGAGAGCCTGCCAGTGATTCCATGGGTGAATGTAGCGCGAGCCGATGACATGGACGCGCGTTGTGGGGCTGGCTCCCGTGGTTTTGACGCGTAGTTGATCTCCCTCGATCTGGATGTCGGACAGGATCGGAGTCGGTAGCAGGACTTGTGGAGCAATCTTGGTATCCGTGATGAACAAGTCGCCCGTCGTCGTAGCCTTTTCGATCTCAATGCGGATTTCGTTTGTCGAGGAGCGGAATCGATAAGTGCCCGGGGTCAAGCCGCGCAGGATGATTTGGTTTCCTTCGGTGATGAGCTTGTCGGCGTGGTCGATGCGAGGGCGTTGGCGGAGGTCGAGTTCGACGAGGGAGTAGACGCTGCGGTCAAATGGCGAGTCGAGGGGAAGGCGGATGACTTCTTCAGTCGAGACGCGAATCGTGTTGGTGAGTTGGGTGCTCGGTTTGAGTTCGATGCGGCTGAGTTTTGCAAGGTCTTTGCCGTCGTAGCTGGCGGCGATGAATCGAATGCCTTCGAGACTGCCGAGTTCGATGCGGCCATCGTCGTCGGATCTGAGGCGGGTGGTGACTTGGGCCGAACTGCTGAAGTCGTGATGGAGGATGGTAAATTGGATCGCGCGGTTTGGGAGTGGTTCGCCGTTTCGACCACGCACTTCGAGGACGTGGCCCTGGGGTGTCTGGGTAAAGTTGGCGCTGGTGAAGCGGCCTTTGAGCAGGGTGTTGAAGTCAAAGGCTGCCGAGGATTCGAGTTTTATCGGATCGGCGTTGTCGCGAGGGACAATGGTGCCAGCAAGCTTGAGGGTGAGGTGGACGGCGTCGGTAGGAACTTGGAAAGGGACATCGAAGATCGGTGAAATTTCGAGATCTTCTGCGATGACGTGTTCGATCGTGACTCCGCTGACGAGTTTGGCGGAAAGGGTAAGAGATGCGTCTTCGATGCGTTCAAGAGGCAGTGGGTGACGATGGTTTGAGAGCTCTACATGAATGCGGGCGTGCGCGCGGGAGTCGGCGAGCAGCTGTTCTCGATCGAGGTGGATACGGGTATCGAGCTTGAAGTGATCCGAGCGGTCGTTGATTTCGAAAACCTGCGCGAGCATGCCGCTGGAGATGATGCCTCGGGTCGCGCTTGAGAGGTCGGAATTGGGAATCCGAATCACGCCGGATTTGTCAGCCTTCAATTGGGTTCCGACGGGTCCGAGTGCATACGTAACATTGGTGACGGGTTGATTCCTTTCATCAAAGACGCGGATGCTCTGCCCCTCGGCGTCACGCTGAACATAAGGAGTGAGGTGACCTTTGCGAAGGAGTGCGCGGCAGGCTTCACCTTCGGCGACGAATTCGATGATCCACGCACCGGAGCCGCTGAGCTCGGGGAGATCGATGGACGCGCGGTGCTGGACAAGCGGTGGCTGGGAGAACTTGATGGTTCGCGAGTGATGGGGGACGAGTCCATCGAGATTGAAATCCGGTCCGGGTTCACTGCCTTGGCGGTTGAGGATCGACGGCAGGTCGAGTTGATAGATACGGATGAGAAGCTCGGGCGTGTTCTTGAGCTCGAGTTGCAGGCTGACCTGCGAGTCGGAGTCGAGGCTGTTAGGTTGGCCGGGTGCGAAGTCGAGTCGGGTTTCATCGAGAAGATCGGCGAACTCGGCCGGATCGATTTCGCGTCCCCAGCGGCCGGGATCGGCACCGGCAAGGAGTCGCGCGCGGGCGTGGATTTTCTTCAATGTCTGGACTTCGAGGTAGGGGCCGAAGGTTTCGGTGGTATCGGTTTTTCCCAGGAAGTGGCGAAGGTAGTCGTCGACGAGTTCCTCGTCGGAGCCGACCGGCGGGCAACCGGTGGCGTCGGAGTAGCTGACAGAGAGCATCGGATACTTCAGGTTGTTCCGAGTACGATCACGCAGGATCGGATGCTGTTTGCGGGGAATGGCGATGTAGGCGATGAAGTCGTTCAGTGGGTAATTGCCAAGTTCCCGCTGGAGGCGGAGGTGGTGGTAGAGAATATGGGCGCGCAGGCTGACTTGAGAGGGTGGTAGGTTCAGAGCGAAGGCGCGGCACTTGTCGAGGTAGGCCGCGTGGAGGGCCGTATCCCGGATAAATTCGGCGTCGCTGTGCACGCGAAGCTTGGAAAGATAGAGCGGTACGAATTTGAAGTCTGAGATCAGGTCGGGCCGGCTGATGAGGAGTTCGTCCAGTTGCGCGAGCGTGAGTTGCTGGTGAAGGGGAGCATCACCGAATCCGATCGGTGTCTTCATGGATAGTCCACGCGCGACGAGAGCGGTGACGCCGGGGTAATCGGCGCGCTGAAGTTCCTTGAGGTAGTAGCGGAGGCGGTCGTCGTTGAAGGATTCGACTTCGGCGAGGTCGAGCAGGAGCTGATGCTGTTGATGGGCGCGCCACCCTTCCTTCGGGCTCTCGAGCGAGGCGGCCTTGGTGAAGGCATCGCGTGAGATCTGGGTGGGATCGAGAGTGCTTGGCAGTTTTTCGACCTCACGGGCGTCTGGCCGGGTGTCTTCGAACTTGAGATCGAATCGGTCGATCAGCGCGGCGAGATTCCTTTTCGGATCGGACTCGTAGCGGAGCAGTAGTTCGCGGGTGGCGAGGATTTCGAATCCATCGAGTTCAATCGTTCGGGTGGCTGATTCGTTTGCGGCCCTCCAGTCGGCCATGGCTTTGGCGAAATCCTCAGTTCGACCGGAGAGTTGGTGGTCGAGCGCATGGTAGAAGAACCAGTCGCGGGTGCCGGGAATGAGTTCCTGGAGAGAGGCGCTGCGGGTGGCCGGATCGGCGAAGCTTTCTTTGAAATCCAGATCCGCAGCAAACAGCGGGAGGGCGATCAGCAGGGGGAGAATTGCTAATTTCATGGATCAGGGATAGCTGATCAGGGAGGGGAAGGGAAGAACGGAGGATTCGGCGTGTGGCATCGACATTGGCAGACTTTTTCGATAGCCAAGGCTCGGATGGCGGCTAGCATGAGCCCCCGGCGAGAGGGAACAGAAAATGGCAGCACAAGGAAAGGAACTGGCGATCGCGTGTGCGAAAGCAGCGGCAGAAATTCAAGCGGAGGACATCCGTGTTTGGGATCTGCGCGGACTCTCGACTCTGACGGACTACATGGTCGTCTGTTCAGGATCTTCAATGCCCCATCTGCGCGCCATTTTGCGGGATGTCCGGGGACACGTCGACGAGGGGACGGGAGCCAAGCCGGTCAACACCGAGGGCAAGACGGATACCCGCTGGGTGGTGTTGGATTATATCGATGTGATGGTGCACGTGATGCACGCTGAGATGCGCGAGTTCTATGGGCTGGAGAGCCTTTGGGGCGATGCCAAGGAGGTTCAGTGGGATGATGCACCCGTGGAGTGAAGCGAGCTGTGAGGATTGAAATTCTCAATACGGGCAGTGAGTTGCTGCTTGGAACGACGATGAATACCCATGGCCAGTGGTTCGGTCAGGAGCTTTTCAAACTCGGATTGCGGGTGCAGCGGCAGACGACCGTGCCCGATGGCGATGCGATACGCGAGGCTCTGGCGGAGTGCATTGGTCGATCCGACGTCGTGCTTGTGACGGGTGGACTGGGTCCGACGAGTGACGACATTACTCGCGAGGCGACGGCAGCAGTGCTTGGAGTTGAGTTGATTGAAGACGAGGCGGCGATGCGCTCGCTTGAGGCGTTTTTTGCGGCGAGAGGCTATGAGATGGTTCCGGACAATCGCAAGCAGGCGCAGGTGCTGGTCGGTGCTGATGTGCTGCCGAATCCCCATGGCACGGCACCGGGTATCTACGTTCCACCGCGATTGAATGGAGTGGCGAATTGCGCGGTCTTCCTTCTGCCGGGTCCACCGCGTGAGCTTTATCCGATGTTCGAGGCCGAGGTGGCATCGCGCTTGCGTGGTCTTTCGGGCGGAGAAACGGCAGATGGCGTACTTGAATTGAAGCTCGCGGGCATTGGAGAAAGCGCGATCCATCAGAAGGTGGACCGTCTGTTGACCGCCATTCCCGGCCTTGAGGTCGGCTATTGCTCACGCATGTCCGAAGTCGATGTGAGACTGATCGGCCATGCCGACGCCATTTCGAAGGGACGGGAAATTGTGCTGGCTGCTTTTGGTGAATGCTGTTTTTCGGAAGACGGAAGTTCGCTTGAGGAAGTCGTCGTCAAGCGGATGAGCGAGCGGGGTCTCAAACTCGCGATCGCGGAAAGCTGCACCGGCGGGCTGATTGCGAATCGAGTGACGAATGTTCCCGGATCGAGCGCGGTGTTGACCCACGGATTCGTGACCTATGCCAACGAGGCCAAGCGGGACCTTCTCGGTGTTTCTTGGGAAGATCTTGAATCGATTGGTGCGGTCAGCGAGCCCGTAGCACGCCAGATGGCGGACGGTGCCTTGCGTGTTTCCGCGGCGGACATCGCCGTCTCGGTGACGGGGATTGCCGGTCCTGGAGGTGGTTCCGATGAGAAGCCGGTAGGGACCGTCTTCATCGGCCTCGCAATCAAGGGGCAAGAAACCCGGGTACGGCGTGAACGCTACATTCGTGATCGCGTTTCCTTCAAGCAGACGGTCAGTCAAACCGCGCTTGAGATGATTTTCCGCGCAGCGGAAAGCTGATCGCGATCAGAAAGGAATGTCGTCCGAATCGTCGGGTTCGTTGTCGAACTGCTCGTCGAGCGAGGATGCGGGTGGCCCGTCCTGTGATCCGGAGTCGGAGGTGCCGTCGGCTTTGCTGAGTTTCCAGGCGACGAGGTTGACGTAGAAGCGTTCCTTGAACTCGTTGCCGCGGATGTCGAAGGTGACTGTGACGTTGTCACCGATTGCAAGGTCGTCGAGGATGGCAGTTTTGTCTTTGACGCACTCAAACTTGATCATCTGAGGATACTTGCCGTCCTGGACTTCGATGACGAATTCACGCTTGGTGAAGCCGCTGGCGAAAGTCTGGAGATCCATGAGGTGTTTGAGGGTGCCGGTGAGTTCGAAGTTGTTGGCCATGGTTTGTCGTCGGTGTGTCAGTTGGAGAGGTAACGGCGGACTTCGAAGGCTTCATGAGTTTCGACCACTTCGGGGGATCCGAAAAGATGCTCGAATTCAGGGAAGCGGGTGTCGCCGGGATAGGATTCAAAGATGTGGGAGACGAGGAGCTCGTCGAGTTGATCGAGAAAGGACTGATAGATCTCCGAGCCGCCGATGATGAAAACTTCACCCTCGATATCGAGCTTGGTCAGATCCGCCGGATGATGGATCACTTCAACGCCCTCGGCAGACCATGCGGTGTCGCGAGTGATGACAATGTTCCGCCGCTTGGGGAGCGGCCGACCGATCGATTCGTAGGTCTTTCGACCCATGAGGATGGGATGACCGCTGGTGGTTTTTTTGAAGAAGGCAAGATCCTCGGGGAGGTGCCACGGCAGGGTGCCATCCCGACCAATGATGTGGTCGGGCGTCATGGCAACGATGGCGGTGAGCTTCATGGAGGGATGATTCTTGTTCAGATCGAGACGGATGCCTTGATGTGGGGATGGGGGTCGTAGTTTTCGAGCTGGAAGTGCTCGATGGTGAAGTGGTCGAGTTCGGTAATCGAGGGATCGATCTTCATGGTGGGGAGCGGGCGAGGGCTGCGTTCAAGCTGCACTTTTGCCTGATCGATATGATTGTTGTAGAGATGAAGGTCGCCGAAGGTGTGGACAAAGTCGCGTGCTTCAAAACCGCAGACTTGAGCGATCATCTGAGTCAGCAAGGCATAGGAAGCGATGTTGAAGGGGACGCCGAGGAAGATGTCGGCCGAGCGTTGGTAGAGTTGGCAGGAAAGGCCGGGCCGATCGGACTCGGGCTCGTGAACGAAGAACTGGAAGAGGCAGTGGCAGGGAGGAAGCGCCATCCGGGAAATCTCGCCGGGGTTCCAGGCGACGACGAGATGGCGTCGGGAGTGGGGGGTTCCTTTCAGGCCATGAACAAGCTCGGAAATTTGGTCGATATGCCGGCCGTCGGGGGAGGGGAAGGAGCGCCATTGGCGACCGTAGACGGGACCAAGGTCGCCGTTTTCGTCAGCCCACTCGTCCCAGATCCGGACGCCGTTTTCCTTCAGATAGGCGATGTTGGTATCGCCTTTTAAAAACCAAAGCAGTTCGTGGATGATCGATCGGAGGTGGAGCTTCTTGGTTGTAAGACAGGGAAATCCTTCGCGCAGATCGACGCGGATTTGACGTCCAAAGACCGCGCGGGTTCCGGTACCGGTTCGGTCGGCACGCTCTTCGCCGGTCTCGAGGACGTCACGAAGCAGATCCAGGTATTGGCGCATGGGGGAATTGTGACTCGATGAAGGGCCCGGGCAAGACGTTGTGGGGAAAAGTCCCGATTTTTCAACATTTCTACGTGATCATGGGGTGTTGGAGCGGCTCTTTCCGGGTATGTTGAAGGAGTCAGCGCGAGCCACCGTCTCCCCCCAAGCGGTTCACGCTGACTTTCCTGCCGGGACAGCAATTCCGCGGGTCAACAATCCCCCCGATTAGAAAGTCCTCGGACGCTGGTGTCCCCCACCGACGTCCGGGGATTTTTTGTTTTCCTCGGGCAGCTGTTTGACGGAAGTCGCTCTTATCAGCGCTTTACCGCCGAGCTTATTCGACGGTCACCGATTTCGCGAGATTGCGAGGCTGATCGATCTCGCAGCCACGGGCATGAGCGATGTGGTAGGAGAGGATCTGGAGCGCAACGGCGGTTGGAATCGTGGAGACCAAGGGGTGGCAAGCCGGCACTTCAATCACGTCGTCCATGAATTCGGCAGCCTCCTTGTCTCCTTCAGTAATGACACCGAGAATGCGGGCGCCACGTGCGCGGCACTCTTCGACGTTTCCAAGGGTCTTGTCCTTGCCGGCAATATCGGTGGCCAGAGCAATCACGGGAGTGCCTTCTTGAAGCAGGGCGATCGGGCCATGCTTGAGTTCGGCGGCGTGGTAGCCCTCGGCATGGATGTACGAGATCTCCTTGAGTTTGAGCGCGCCTTCGAGGGCGACCGGATAGAGATAGCCGCGCCCGATGAAGAAAGCGTGCTCACACTGGGCGTAGCGGGCAGCGATTTCGGCGATCTTGTCGCTTTGCTGGATCGTCTTTTCGACCAGTTCGGGAACGCGTTCGATTTCACGGGCGAGTTTGATGCCCTCTTCACGTGAAAAGCGACGGCTGCGTCCCATCTTGAGTGCCATCATCAGCATCACGACGACCTGACAGGTAAAGGCTTTGGTCGAAGCGACGGAGATTTCCGGACCGGCGTGGAGATAGATGCCGCGACCGGTTTCACGCGCGATGGTGGAGCCGACCACATTGCAGAGGCCCATCACGAAGGCACCCTTCTGGTTGGCCTCGCGAACTGCGGCGAGGGTGTCGGCTGTTTCTCCCGACTGGGAAATGGCGACGACCAGGTCCGACCGGCTGATGATCGGATTGCGGTAGCGGAACTCGGCGGCCTGCTCGACTTCGGCATGGATGTCGGCGAGGTCTTCGAAGGCATATTCGCCGACGAGTCCGGCGTGGAGGGACGTTCCACATCCGAGAAAGACGACCCGTTGGATTTCCGAAAGATCGCGCGCGGAGGTGCCCATTCCCGAAAGCACGGAAGTGCCGAGATTGAAGTCGAGCCGTCCGCGGATGGCATTGGCAAGGGACTCAGGTTGCTCGTGGATTTCCTTGAGCATGAAATGCTCGAAGCCGCCCTTTTCGGTCGCGCCGGAATCGTAGCCCAGCTCGGCGATCTCACGGGTCACCGGAACCTGATCGAGGTCGCGGATCTCGACGTCGTTTGCCGTCACGACAGCGATGTCATTGTCTTCCAAATAGATGACCTGACGCGTATGCGAGATGATGGCCGAGGCATCGGAGGCGACGATCGTTTCGCCGTCGCCCACGCCGATGACGATCGGGCTTCCGCGCCGAGCGGTGATGATTTTGCCAGGCTCTTTCGCGGAAATGACTGCGATGCCGAAGGTGCCTTCGACTTGGTGAAGGGCATCGCAGACGGCTTGAAAGAGATCGCCCTTGTAACTCTCGCCAATCAGGTGGGAGAGCACCTCGGTATCGGTTTCCGAGACGAAGTGGTGCCCCTTGTTCTCTAGGCGGGCCCGAAGGGGGCGATAGTTTTCGATGATCCCATTGTGGACGAGAGCAATGGCGCCGGTTTCGTCGAGATGCGGATGGGCATTCAGTTCGGTCGGAGGACCATGGGTGGCCCAGCGGGTGTGCGCGATTCCGGTTGAGGCATTCTCGAAGCGTTCGCTCGGCCATTCCGCGCGGGCCTTTTCCTGGAGGGATGCGACCTTGCCGGGTGACTTGGTAACGATGATGCTTCCGTCCTCGAGCACGGCCATACCGGCGGAGTCATAGCCTCGATATTCGAGTCGGCGAAGACCACTGATAAGGATGGAGGGAGCAGGTGATTTACCGATGTATCCGACGATGCCGCACATGATTGAAAAATTATGGAAGAAGCCGAGGTGTGAAGATTCAGGAAGCGTGGAGATCGTGTTGGACGATTTCTCCCGGGCGGGTCGAGGTGTTGGGGAATAGTTTCCTGCCGGGGTAGATGGAAGTGTTGATGCCGGTGTGGACGCCATCACCAATGATGGCACCCAGCTTGCGGCGGCCGGTGTCGACAAGAGTCTCGTCGACCATGCTGCGGTGGTTGGCTCCGTCGTGTCTCAGGTTGGAAGTGGTGGTTCCGGCACCGAGGTTGACCTTTCTGCCCAGCACCGAGTCGCCGATATAGGAGAGATGCCCGACGTTGGTGTCCGAGAGGATGATCGAATTTTTGATCTCGACCGACTGGCCGATGTGGCAGCGATCACCGATCGAGGTGTTGCCGCGGAGGTAGCAGTTGGGTCCAATTTTGCAGTCGGAACCGATGACCACGTTTCCTTCGATAAAAACGCCGGGAAGAATGCGTGTGCCGCTGCCAATTCTAACAAAGCCGTCGATGTTGGCCATGGGATGCACTTCTCCGTCGATCACGGACTCGCTGAGGGCACCGACGTAGAGTTCGTTTGCACGCAGGAAGTCCCAAGGGTGGATGATGAGAAACGAATCGCTTGCCTGCAGGCAATTCTCCTTGGACGGATAGTCACCCATCCATGCGAGTGGTGTTTGACGGGCATCCACAAGGGTTCGGTGACCGTTGTTCGTGAGAGAGTCGAGATCGGATTCGCTGAGCCAGGCGTGAGGATGGAAATGCAGTCCGTCCTTGGCCAGTCGGTCCTGATGGTCTGACAAAGCGCGGTTTCCCACTGGAAACTCCTCGATCTGGTGTTTTTGCGAAAGCGGCATGGGTCTGTTTCTTCGAATCAGGCGGGGACCCCGATATCTTCTTCGACTGCGGCGGCGAACTTGCCGATCCACAGGTCGACCATATCGGCATCCCGATGCTCAACAAGGATCCGAATCTTATTCTCGGTGCCGGAGTAACGAATAAGCTGACGGCCGGCCTCGCCGAAGGTGTCATTGGCTTCCTGCATCAATTGGCGAAGCCCGGATAGCCCTTCGAGAGGGGGCTTTGAGTTGACCCGAAGATTGAGCAATTGCTGGGGAAACTCACGCATGCAGGCAGCGAGTTCAGCAAGCGCCGCACCCTTGCGCTTCATCATTCCGAGGACTTGGAGGGCGGATAGGATGCCGTCTCCGGTGGTCGCGTGCTCGGCAAAAATAAGATGCCCCGAATTTTCTCCTCCGAATGAGTAGGAGTGCTTGCGCAGGGCTTCGATGACGTGGCGGTCGCCGACTTGGGTGGTGATCACCTCGATGCCTTCGCGACGCATGGCTTCATGTAGCCCGAGGTTGCTCATCACCGTGGCTGCGATCGTGTTTCCATGCAGTCGGCCCTGATCCTTCAATGAAAGGGCACAGAGGGCAATCACCCGGTCTCCCGAGATGGGGGTGCCGGTTGCGTCGGTGAAAATCACCCGGTCGGCATCGCCATCAAACGAAATGCCAAGGTCGGCCTGATGTTCGCGAACGAGGGCACCGGCGGTTTCCGGGTGGAGGGCACCGCATCCGGCATTGATGTTGATCCCGTTGGGCTCGCAACCCGTCTTGATGACGGTGGCACCGAGCTCTTCGAAGATCAGCGGGGCGATGGAGTAGGCGGCACCATGACCACAATCCACGACGATCTTGAGCCCGTTCAAGGAGATGTTGTCGGCGGTATGTTTGGCGAACTCGATATACCGGCCGCGAGCATCATCGATCCGCTTTGCTTTCCCGATCTTCCCGGCCGACATGGCTGGGGACTCAGAATGGTCGCCAAGAATGTGGGCCTCGATGGCAGCCTCCAGTTCATCTCCGAGCTTGTGTCCGGTGGGGCCGAAAATTTTCAGTCCATTGTCCTCATACGGGTTGTGGGAAGCGGTGAGCATGATGCCGGCCGCGCAGCCCATGGATTTCGTCAGGTGGGCGATTGCTGGAGTCGGCAGGGGGCCAGGGAGGAGGACGTCCATGCCTGCAGAAACGAGTCCGGAGGTCAGAGCCGTCTCGAGCATGTAGCCGGAGATCCGCGTATCCTTGCCGATCACCACGCGGTTCCGTGTGGCGTCCGATGAACGGAGAACCTGCGCCACGGCTTTGCCTGCCCGCAAGGCGACTTCGGGAGTAATGGGGAATTCGTTGGCGCGACCGCGGATTCCGTCGGTTCCGAAGAGTTTCATAAATGGGATCAGGAAGGTCATGGGGTGAGTCCATCGCCTTCGGGGAGTGGTGGCGGAGCTTGTTCGGGAAAATTTCATCGATCAAGGAGGAATCGGTCGACGGTCCGCTGATCTTGGGGCCTGCAGTGGTCCTCCTTCAGGATGCCGGTGGGAGAATTGGCGTCCGCTGGAAAGATGAGCTGGGGCATTGTCACGAGCCGTTCGAGGTGGGACGCTTCGCCGCATGCAGCGGCTTGCGGTGATCAACGTGGTGGGGCTTTCCCAATCCCTCCTGGGCGAGGGGATGCCTCGTCTTACCCGATTCGCCGAGCGATCGGGATTACAGTCCTTCCGGCCGGCCTTTCCGGCGGTGACCTGCACGGCGCAGTCTTCCATGCTCACCGGCAAGCCTCCAGCGGATCACGGGATTGTCGCCAA
The DNA here is from genome assembly GCF_049672945.1 of Haloferula sp. Classification (NCBI taxonomy): domain Bacteria; kingdom Pseudomonadati; phylum Verrucomicrobiota; class Verrucomicrobiia; order Verrucomicrobiales; family Verrucomicrobiaceae; genus Haloferula; species Haloferula sp. Next base: position 39,369 of record NZ_JBATWY010000218.1, read on the forward strand.
TGGGTGGTATGATCGTGAAAGTGCGGAGGTCCGCTTCTGGAAACAGAGCAATCACCTCGTCAGGGGTCGCAAGCTGTGGGACGAACTGCGGGAAAGGATTCCGGGGTTTACCTGCGCCAAGTTGTTCTGGTGGTACAACATGTATTCGACGGTGGATTATTCGATGACTCCACGGCCCTTGTATCCCGCCGATGGGAGAAAGGTCTTCGATATTCACACGCAGCCCATGGGCTGGAGGGAGGAGGTGAAGTCCGCGCTGGGTGAGTTTCCTTTTCCCAGCTTCTGGGGTCCGGCTGCAGGCATCGCGTGCTCGCGATGGATTGCTGAAGCCGCGAAGTGGACGGAAGAGAAGGCGTCGCCGACCCTCAGCCTGGTTTACCTTCCGCATCTGGACTACAGTCTTCAGAAGCATGGTCCGGGAACGCCGGAAGCAAGTGAAGCCTTGGGCCAGATCGATGAGGTGGTAGGCGATCTGATTGACTACTATGAGTCTGGTAATGTGGGAGTGATCGTATTGAGCGAATATGGCATCTCACCAGTCAGCAGGCCGATCCACCTCAACCGCTTGTTTCGTGAAAAGGGCTGGCTTCAAATCAAGAACGAACTGGGTCGTGAAACGCTGGATGCCGGCGGCTCCGAGGTCTTTGCGGTGGCTGATCATCAGATTGCCCATGTTTATGCCAAAGGGGGAGCGAGTGCTGAGCTGAAGGAGTTTCTCGAGGGGATTGAAGGAGTTTCCGAAGTCAGAGAGTCTCTGGATGGAGATCGAAGCGGTGACCTGGTGGTGGTCGCTGAGCCGGATGCCTGGTTCACCTACTACTACTGGCTGGATGACGAGTTGGCCCCGGATTTCGCCCGGACGGTCGATATCCACCGCAAGCCAGGCTATGATCCGGTTGAGCTCTTTATTGATCCGGCGATCAAGTGTCCGAAGTGGAAGATCGCCCGGTTCCTACTCAAGAAGAAGCTCGGCTTTCGAGGCCTGCTCGATGTGATCCCGCTCGATGCGAGCCTGGTGAGGGGATCGCACGGCCGTGACGAGGTCGAACCCGGGGAGCAGCCTGTGATTCTGGGTGCATCGGGCAAAGTCTCTCGTGCGGAAGACATCTACGATGAGATTGTCCGCGCGGTCGCTGGCTAAAGCCGCTCTGAAGAGGCTTGTCGTGCTTCGAAGGTGAGCGTTTCGCGATAGCCGGCGGCTTTCGCAAGTTCGATGGCTCGTGGGAATTCGCGGCCGACCTCGTCGGGGGCGTGAGCATCGGACGAGATCACGAGTGGAATGCCGGCGGCGAAGGCGAGTTCGAGAAACCGTGGTTCAGGATAGGCTTCGGCGCATGGCTTGTGCCAGCCGGCGGTATTCAGCTCGATCGCACTGCCTGATTCAGCAATCGCTTCGATGACGGGTTCGTAGAAGCGCGCGAGGTCACCCGGTGGCCGGTAGGAGAATTTTTTGACGAGATCCGGGTGTCCGAGGATGTCAAAAAGGCGGCTTTCCGCCATACGGCTGTACGTTTGCCAGTAGTGGGACCAGACGTGCTCGATATCGCTTTCCGCCCACCGTCCAAGCCACTTCGGGTTGTCGAAGTCCCAATCATCGAGGTAGTGCACCGAACCGATCAGGTAGTCCCAAGGGTAGCGCTGGCCGAGATTGTTGATCCAACCTTCGCAGGAAGGGAGCCAATCGCATTCCAAGCCGCTGCGGATGGGCAGTCGCCCGGCTGCATGCTCCCGCGCGCGCTCGATCCATTTCCAATAAGCGGGTAGCTCCCTTTCCAGCATTCTCCAATCGTCGAAGGGTTCCGGTTTGGCAGGAGCGTGGTCTGAAATGCCATATTCCGAGACGCCCGCGGCCATGGCGGCGTCGATGAAGGCTTCGGGCTCACCCTCGGCATGGTGGCAGAGTGGCGTGTGGGTGTGATAATCTGCCGGCAAGGCTTTGCGGGGTTTCGAGTTGCGGCGAATTGCTTAACGGTTCTAAAGTGACGCAGTCGCGCGGAATCCCGTGCATTCTCTGATGATTGACGAATCAAGCCAAGCTCAAGCTGCCGCCTCCTTCACTGAACCTTTGATCGAGAAGCTCCGCCGCCATCCGAAGCGGATCGTTTTTACGGAAGGAGAGGATTTACGGATACTGCGAGTGGCGGAGAGGCTGGTGAAGGCCGAAGCTGCGGTGCCCATTCTTCTCGGTGACCGTGGCAGGATTTTGAAGTTGGCGAGCGACAACGGAGTTAATCTGACATTCGTGAAGGTGATCGAACCGAAGGCGTCCGGGGATTTCACCCAGTTTTGCCAGCGGCTCCTCAAGATTTCCAGATTTCGCAAACTCAAGATCATCGACCCTGCCGAGATGGTGGGTAGGCCGCACTATTTCGGAGCGATGATGGTGCAATACGGGCAGGCCGATGCGCTTGTCGGTGGCAACCAAGCCCTCCCGGCGAGCCTTTTCCGAGCGTTGATCCAAATGATCAAGCCGCTGCCGCAGGTTCCGAAAATGTATGGACTCACCATTTTGGCGGCGCCTCATTTGAAGCATTTTGGTGGCAGTGGTTTGTTGTTTCTCGCGGACTGCGGGTTGATTCCGCAACCGTCGGTCGAGCAACTCGCGTCAATCGCCGTGGAAACCGGCAAGATCGCGAGACACTTCCTTGGCCGGAAGGTTCAGGTGGCGATGTTGAGTCATTCGACGAAGGGCTCGGCTTCAACACCGGATGCGGTTAGAGTGGCAGCAGGTGTGGCTTTGGCTCGCGAACGGGTGAGTTCGCAGCACTTGGACCTGCTGATCGACGGGGAGGTGCAGGCGGACGTGGCGCTCGATCCAGCCGCGGCGGAGATCAAGCTCCCCAATCTGGAAGTTCGTCAGTCAGCGGATGTGCTCGTGTTTCCGAACCTCGATGCCGGACACATTTCTCTGAAGCTGCTTCAGCACTGCGCGGGTGCGCTCAATTTCGGGCAAATCCTGGTTGGCCTGGCCCGACCGGCGGCGCAGGTTCCGAGAACCGCGAGTGAGGAGACGATCTTCGGGACGGCAGCGGCGGTCGGCGTGGAGGCGATCAAGTATCACGAGGCCTATCCCGACGGGGAAGTCTGATCAAGGCAGGCAACAATCGTTCGTGGACACCAGGCTCACGGCAACCCGCGTTGGCTACGAGTTGGGCAGTAGGCTGTCTACGAGATCCTCCATGAGTTCGGCGTCGTCCGTCAGGTTCATGACGGCAAATGCCGTAGCAAGTTCCTCGGTCGTTCGTAGTAGGAGTTCGCCAGGCACGACAGCGCGTCCGGCAAGCATCCGGATCTCCCTCGGGTAGCGGCGGATCCGGTGGGTGAATTCTGCCGGGTCAACGGGTTTTCCCCCCAGCGAAGGATCGAGCAGAATCTGACCTTGCTCCGATTCATAGCGGCAGAAGAAGGCTCCAGGTAGACTGACACCGATGAGCGCTGCATCGAGTCGCTGGGCGACGAGCAGGAGTATCATGCCGAGTCCGAATGAGTTTGATGGGCTGCCCGCGATGACAGCCGCGAGGTCGAGGAGTTTCGGATCCATCTCACCCTTGCGATCAGCCACAAGGCGACCACCTCCGAGCAAGGCCTTGCACAATCCCGCGCAACCGTCCTGCACAAAGGCAGGTTCGACGTCCTCTGCCAGGAGATCAAGCGCATCACCCAGAGGTTGACGCAAGCTGACGCCGTCGTGAAGAAAGTCCGAGAGAATCCTTAGCAGGGCTTCCAGTGAATCCCAGTCCTCTCCAAAAGCCGTCACGCCTCCGGCGGGGACCACCCATTCTTTCCGCAAACGTTCACGGCGGGATGGATGAAGAAGCTCAGCAAGGATGGCCAATTCTTGCGCACTGGGTCGGAGGGAGCCTTGGCTGAGGAGTTCGCTGACGTCGCCACCGAAAGCTTCGAGGGCAGAGGATACCGAGTCACGAACCTCGGGGGTCTCGTCGTCAATCAGGCGAAGTAGAAGAAGCAGGGAGTCCGCAGTGGGCGGAGGGCCGTTCAGCGACATGGGAGATGGCTTTGAGGGTGAGCCGAAGGATGGCCAAGTGTCCAAATCCCCGAGGGGATGGTGCGCGATACTGGGATCGAACCAGTGACCCCCTCCGTGTCAGGGAGGTGCTCTACCGCTGAGCTAACCGCGCGTTATTTGGAGGAATCCCCCGGAAGAGTGGCGGGAGGCTAGGTAGTGGCCGGGGGTCTTGCAAAGATCTTTTTTGAGATAAAAAAAGGCGGGGGGCGATTAGCTCCCCGCCTTTCCAAATCTTCTGGAAGAATCGGAAGAATTACTTCTTGCGGCTTGTGGCCTTCTTGGCCTTCCGAGCGACCTTCTTTTTGGCCTTGGTTACCTTTTTGGCGGCTTTCTTGGCCTTTTTGGCGACCTTTTTGGCGGCCTTCTTGGCTTTGCGAGCGACTTTTTTCTTGGTCACCTTTTTCGCTGCCTTTTTGGCCTTACGAGCGACTTTCTTTTTCGCTTTCTTCACCTTCCGGGCAACTTTCTTAGCGGCCTTCTTGGCCTTCTTTGCCACCTTTTTGGTAGCGCGTTTTACGGTTTTCTTCTTCACCGTAACCTTCTTTTTAGCGGCCTTCTTTGAGGCCTTCTTTGCTTTCTTTCTAGCAGCCATGGCTTTGTGTCTTTTTAGTTCGCGTTCGATGTTTGTTTTCTCTTCCGGAGTCAAAGTTCCGGACGAGAGTAGCGTGAGGATCGCCTCTCCGAGACGGCCCCCGAAAGCATTGGTCAAAAAGTCAGTCGTCGCGTGGTCGACGACACGGTCTTTCGACTGGGCGGCTTCATAGACATGAGCACGTCCCGATTTCTTGCGCTTGACGAGATTCTTTCGTTCAAGACTTTGCATTACCGAAAGGACGGTAGTGTAGGCGCGCTCTTTGCCGTCGGGCAACGCGTCAAGTACGGTGCTTACCGTGGATGGGCCTTCGTGCCAAAGCACTGACAGTGCCTGCAACTCAAGGTTCGATGGTTGGGATGTTTTTGCCATGATGGTTCCGAAAGGCAATTTCGTGATACCATAAAGCTTGCAGGGGTAAATGCCGTCAAGTTAATTTTACAAGATTTTTAGGACTTCCTGACTGCCTTCGAAGCGTTTCAAATTCCTATGTGAGTCTTGGAGCGATCATGAGCTACTAATGATCTAGTAGAAGTATTGCGTCAGTGGCCGCTGTCGAGTGCTGGTCTCTCGATTTCCGGGGAAATGCCCTCGAGGCTTTGCCACAAGCGGTTCTCAGCCGGATGTCCGTTGAAGATTACTTTGCCGTCCAGGCCTACGAGCACCATCATTGGAACGTTCTGGATGCGCAGTAGTTGGCTTAGTGAAGCCTTCTCGGAATCGCGGATCCAGACTCCGGGAGGACTCTTGGACAAGCTTGAGAAAATCGCCTCGGTATCCGTGATCACCTCCGGTGAGGCGTCACCCAGAACGGAAATCACTGCAACGTCGTTGTCGGTGATCTCTTGTGCGCTGGCGATGAAGTCGTCAATGCTGGCTTCGCATTCGCGACTCCAGGGTGACCAGAAGTGGAAGAGCAGGGCCTTCTTGTTCTCGACCAGCGTGGCAAGGGCGACTGATTCACCGTCCATAGTGGTGAAGCGACGAGTGAAGTCGACTTTGACCTTCTTCATCGATTCGTCGAGACGGAGGCGCTCGATGTGGGGAGCGAAGGCGACGCCCTGTTTTGGGCTGAGCCAGAAGGCTTCGGTGATGTGCTTCTTGAAGGCGGCCTTGTCGTTGTTCTTCAGTGCCGCAATGGCTTGAACGTATTCGACGACGGCGAGCCAATCCTCGCGCATGCCGAAGATTTCGGACTCGGAGAGATCGAACTTGTTGCGGCGTTCGACGAACAGGGGCGCCATCCTGGCCAGCAAATCATCCTCGCGGCGATCGACATGGTAGATGAAACGTGCTTCAAGAATGGACTGTTCGCTCGCACCCTGTTCCCGCGCTTTCGCGATGGCTTTTTCCAGCGCCTCGGGAGAGTCCCGTTCAGAGAGCATTTGCTCGATGGCCACCTGCAGCGGGTTGAGCCCCGCGTAGGGGTCGGGTTCCGCATCTTCAGCGAGCAGATGCCCGAGAAAGAGCAGGGAGAGGGTCAGGCATCTCATTCCGAAGGAGGAAAAAGCATTGGCCCCTCACTGGGAGGGGATGTTGATCGTTTGCCCGAGGCGAATGTTGTTGTCGCCCGCGGCCATGCCGTTGACGGCACGGATGGCGTCGGCTGAGACATTGTACTTTCTGCTCAGGCCCCAAAGCGTGTCCCCCTTGACCACGACATGGGTGCTGGCGGTGGCGGGCATGCTCGCGGGTGGGGAGTGAGGAACGGGTGCCGTTTCCTCGTAGGCTGCGGCACCGTAGGTTGGGTTGGCATCAGCGGGTGGGTTGATCTGCTGGTAGGGAGCTGCGTCGACACCGCCGTCATGGGGAACGCCGTAGGGATCAGAGGTATCGTATCCTCCTCCTGTCGTGTCGTAGTTCTCGTCGCTACCACCGAGTCCGCAGGAGCAGAGGGTGGTGATGAAAGTCAAGGTGGTGAGGTGGCGAATGATCGACATGACGATGGAGTATCAGGTTGGTTTGGATTTGTGAAGAACTGAGAAGGTTCCGTCCAACAAACGATGCCGGGACGGGGATTTATTCAATTCCGCGGAAAAACCCAAAGGCGGCCCGGTTCGTTTCGCGAGCCAGACTTTCCAGGGAATGATGGCGAGCCTGGGCAATTTTCTCAGCGACAATGCGCGTATGGGCCGGTTCGTTCCGCTGACCCCGATGAGGGTGGGGTGCGAGGTAAGGCGAGTCGGTTTCGAGCATGAACTCACCGGGATTCAGTGAGCTTGTCACTGCAAGGACCTCAGGGGCATTCTTGAAAGTGGCGACTCCGCCGAATGAGACGAGCCCTCCGAGATCGATGACGGCTCTGGCGTTTTCTTCGGTGCTGATGAAGCAGTGGAAAACGGCACGAACCGAACTGGCATGGCGCCGATAGATCACAAGGGCATCTTGGAATGAGGCGTCACCATTTCGGTCGCGGGTGTGGATCACGACATTCAGTCCGGCTTCCTTGGCCATCACGAAGTGGGCTTCCAGAAGCTTTCGCTGAAGTTGGCGAAACGCCTCTTCGCTCCAGCCCTCGGGTGCGGGGTGATAGTAGTCGAGGCCGGTTTCGCCTACGGCGCAGACCCTTGAGTCGGCGAGATGGGGCCGAAGATGATCCATGACGTCTTCGGGAGCGTGATGGACATCGCAGGGGTGGATGCCGATGCAGACGTGCACTTGGGGGTGATCGGCCGCTATCGCCAGATTGGCCTCGATGTCGTCGAGCGATGTCGCAAGGCTGACAATGCGGGTGACTCCCGCTTGCTCTGCGCGCTCCAGAAGGGCTTGGACTTCTTCTGGCGGAAACTTGTGGGACGCGAGGTGGCAGTGGGAATCGGTGAGCATCGTCAGTCCTGCAGGATGTCACGCGGTTTGTAGAACAGCGTGAAAGGGATGAAGGCGACGGCGGTGCCAAGCATCAACCAGGTAAAGAACCGGAAATAAGGGGCACCTTGGAGTTTCACCTGGCCACCTGAAAATGGAGTGAACTCGAAGTGGTCTTCGATGCCTTGCTCGGACGATTTCAAACCGAGAGTTTCCTGGCGTCGCTCAAGCCATGACTTTTCGGGGTGGAGTTTGTCGGTCCACGATGATTTGGCTGGTGGCTCGGGCGGAGTGTTCGTCAGCAGGTAACCCTGGTCCCAGAGGGTGTTTGGGGTCTTGTCGGGTCCGGCAGAGATGAGTCTTGCGGTGGTGGCGTTGAGCCGCTCGTAACGGATCGGGTTTCCCCATGGATCGTCGCCAAGTTGATTGCCGTTTGCGGCGAGAAAGGCGTCATCTTCCGGGAAGTGATCGGTGGGTCCAAGGATGGTGCGGAGTTTCTCCAGTGTTTTCCCATATTGCTCGCTTCCGGGAATTTCGATGCTGCTAGATCCCCCTTTGGCGATGCGTGCGATGAAGTCGTCGTCGGTTCCGGTGATCTCGTCGTAGCCGCCAAGGATCACGGAGCGGGGGGAATCCCTCCAATCGGGTTCAAGACCCTGGATGGCGGTCTCGAGCTGCTCGTTGGCGGCCGAAGGAATCTGGATGTAGTGATTGATCTGGGCGACGATCTGATTTCCGAGTGCGACGGCCAGCAGGTAGAAGCACATGACGGTGGACTTCATCGTCTTAGGTGACTGCGTGTAGGCGAATTCGAGGGCGACAATCGAGACCATCACCTCGGAGATGGTCAGCAGTGCGTAGGCGAGGATTTGCCAGGAGATATTCGGTCGCTGACCCGCATCAATCCATTCCTGAATGAGTGCGATGAGAGCGAAGGAGCCAGCCATGACGAAGAGGCCGAGAGAGATTTTTCGGAGGGGCGTGAGCGTCCAGATTCTGGAAATGCCCGGATAGATGACATAGGCGAAAAGCGGAATGAAGGTAAGGACGAAGATGGAATTGATCGACTGGATCTGTGAAGGCAGCCAGTCCATGCCAAGGAAGCGTCGGTCCATGTCCTGCGACTGGAAAATCCAAGTGGATCCGGTTTGATCAAAGAGTGCCCAGAAGATGGCAACGAAGAGGTAGAGGGGTGCGAGCTTCATGAGGGCCGGAAGCCCCTTGCGGGAAAACATTTCGCGGAGGTAACCGAGTCCGTGGGCAGGAACGTGGATGAAGCGATGTCGACCGAGCCAGAAGACGAAGGTTGCAATCGCCATCAGCACCCCGGGAACACCGAAGGCCCAGTGGGGTCCATACCACTCAAGTAGCCAGGGCGTGAGCAGCATCGAGACGAAGGCTCCGATGTTGATCGAGAAGTAGAACCAGTTGAAGACGCGTGGCAACAGAAGGGCATTCTTGGCGCCGAACTGATCGCCGACATGCGCTGAAACGCATGGCTTGATGCCGCCGGAGCCGATGGCGATGAGGACGAGTCCGGCAATCAGCCAATTTCCCGAATAGCCCGAAGTCCCCATCAAGGCGAGCGCTGCGTGTCCGGCGCAGTAGACGATTGAGAGAAGGATGATGGTGCGGTACTTGCCGAGAAAGATGTCTGCCAGCAGGGCCCCGAAGATCGGGGTGGCATAGACCCAGAAATTGAACTGGTGGTAGTGGGCGGTTGCCTCGGTGGTGCTCATGGGAGTGCCGGGTGTGGCGTCCATGAGGTGGAGGTAGTTGGTCATGAAGACGGCGAGCACCGCCTTCATGCCATAGAATGAGAAACGCTCGGCTGCTTCGTTGCCGATGATGTGGGGCACGCCGGGTGGCATGCCTTTCAGATCGGCGGGTGAGGTGCGGTAGCTCATCGAAGTTGGGGATTCCCTCGCTTGGATTGTCTACCACCTGATTGCTGCCGCGGCCCAGGTGAGACCGGCACCGAACACCACCAGCACGACGTGCTCACCTTTCTTGATCGCGCCCGATCGGTTCGCTTCGTCGAGCGCAATGGCGACGGCGGCGGCGGAGGTGTTGCCGTATTTTTGAAGGTTGGTGAAAACGCGTTCGGCCGGAATGTCGAGTCGGTCGGCAATCGCATCGATGATCCGCAGGTTTGCCTGGTGCGGAACGACCAGTGCGATGTCATCTGCAGTTAGATTCGAGCGCTCGATGACCTTTTCCGCCGACTGTTTCATGCGGGTGACGGCATGCTTGAAGACTTCCTTGCCAAGCATGGCGAGCGTGGCGAGCCGCTGGTCGGCGTTCTCGGTGGTGATCGGGCACGCGGATCCGCCTCCGGGAATATTGAGAAGATGGGTTTGACGACCGTCAGTGCCCATTTCCGTGGCGAGGATTTCGCCATCTCCTGGTCCGGCCTTTTTGAGCACGGCGGCACCGGCGCCATCGCCGAAGAGAACGCAGGTGTTACGGTCCTCCCAATTGACGAACGAGGAGAGCTTTTCCGCACCGATGATCAGGGCGTTCTCGAAGGCACCGTCGGAAATCAGGCGCTTGGCGATCTTCATGCTGTAAAGAAATCCCGAGCATGCTGCCGAAATATCGAAGGCGACGGCTCCGAAGGCGCCGAGGCGCTGCTGGACATAGCAGGCGGTGGCGGGAGTGAGGGTATCCGGAGTGATGGTGGCGACGATGATCAACTGGATGTCTTCCGCGGCGATACCGGCCTGTGCGAGTGCCTTCTCGGCGGCATGGGTCGCCATATGGGAGGTGAACTCGCCCTCGGCAGCGATGCGGCGTTCCCTAATGCCGGTGCGGGTCACAATCCATTCATCGGTCGTATCGACGATTTTCTCGATGTCGGCATTGGTCAGGACTTTCTCGGGAAGGTAGCTGCCCGTGCCGGCAATGCAGACCGGGACGGCGGAAGTAGCGTCGCTCATTGGTGGGGAATTTGAGCGCCACGGGCGGCGAGGGCAAGGGCGGATGCAAATCAGGAAGCCGGGCCTGATTCAGCACTGCTAGACCTGCGGCCGGAATTCAGCAGAACTTGTGGTGCAGGATGTGCAGGCCGAGGAGGTGGTTGAGCAGGGCGTCTTTGCGAACCAGCGAGGTCGGGTCCCGGTCAGCGCGGTAATCGGCGATGAACCGGTCGACCTTGTCGGGGGAAAGAATTCCGCAATTGGCGACGGCATCGCGATTGAGAAACGAGTGGATCAGCTCATTGACGCGGGCCTTTTTCTTTTCGTCGGTGTGGGCCGGCGGTGCCATGAAGGCGAACTTTTCGCGTTTGTAGAGGACCTCGGGCAGGACGCCCTTGACCGCTTCACGCAGCACGTATTTCTCGATGTTGCCTTTGATCCGGTAGTGCGGTGGGACCTTGAAGGCGGCTTCGGCGAGATGGTGGTCGAGAAAGGCGGGACGTGATTCCATCGAGTTGGCCATGTCGACCCGGTCGCCGCCCCAATTGAGGATCTGACCTTCGAGCTGGCATTTGGCCCAGGTGTATTGGGCGCGATCGAGCGGATGGCGGCCGGCCATCATGCTGCCGTCGATTCGGTTGGCGATCTCCTCGATGGGGTCGTAATCGCGCAGTTCGTGAGCGAGGTCGTCGTTGAGCAAGGGGCGAGCGAGATCCAGGGTCTCCATCCATGGTTGGATCCACGAGGGTGTGAAACCACAAATGGCTTCGAAGGCCGGATGGTGGCGTTCGTTCTCGGAGAGGATCGCTCCCTTGAACAGTGAGTTGGTTTTCTCAAGAGCCGCCTGGTATTCCGCGCGGATGTGATCCGGTTCGTGATCGATGCCGTGGAGAAACATGTCGCGCTTGAAGCCCGGATAGCCGGCGAACAGTTCGTCCGCGCCTTCACCGGTGATGACGCAGCGGTAGCCGCAGTCCCAGACGCGCTTCGACATGAGGTTCTTGGCGACGCCGAGCGTGTTGTAGAACGTGCGTTCGGCATGCCAGACGGTGTCGATGTAGTTTTGGCCGTAGAGGTCGTCGGCAGCGAGCGTGATCATCTCCTGATCGGCGCTCATGGAGACGGCCATCTCTTTGGCGATACTAGATTCATCGTAGTCGACGTTGTCGAAGGCGATGGTAAAGGCTTTGACCGGGGACTGCATGGCACCGGTCGCGAGGCCTAGGATGCAGCAGGAGTCGATGCCACCGGAAAGGTAGCAGCCGACGGGGACGTCTGCCTCGAGTCGGAGCACGACGGCGCGGGTCAGTTGTTCGCGGACGAGTTCGACGTGATAATCCTCATCCTCCGGATGGTCGTGGCCGCCTTCCTCGGGGAAATCGAGATCCCAGTACTTGATCTTCTCGATATCGAGCCGTCCGCCCTTCTTTCGAATGCGAAGCAGGTGGCCGGGATCGAGCGAGTGGATGTTCCTGAACGCGCTCATGCCTGGCGCGATCGTCTGCATGAGCTGGTGGAGGGCAGCTTTCTCGTCGAGTTCGGCGGGGATCTCGGGGTGGGCAAGCAGCGCCTTGACCTCGGAACCCCAGTGGATGGTGTGATCGTCCTGCAGGTGGATGAACATCGGGCGAATGCCCCAGCGGTCGCGGACCAGCAGGAGTTCATCCTTCTCGCGGTCATGCAGGGCGAAGGCGAATTCGCCACGAAGGAATTTGGTGAAGGCGAGTCCGTGCTTGCGGAAGAGGCCGAGCGCGATTTCCGAATCCGACTTGGTCCGGAACCGCTGGCCTTCGGCCATCAGGACCGAGCGGTGATGCTTGAAGTCGTAGAACTCGCCATTGACGGTGGCAGTGAAGCGTTCGTCAAAGGAACGGATCGGTTGGACGCCTCCTTCAAGGTCATTGATCGATAGCCGGGTGTGGCCGAGGGCGAGTCCGTGCTGCTTGTCGAGATAGGTCGTCTGGGCGTCGGGTCCTCGATGAAGAATGGCTTGAAGCTGTTCGTTGAGAATCGACTCGCGTGAGTCATTGAGTGGCTTGATTGAGAAAGATCCGGCGATACCGCACATAGTGATGAATTTTCCGTAAAAACTAGAGGTTTCGTGGTTGAGCTGGCTCAGGCAAACTCGGGCAGCCGATCCAATCGTCCGAGCACGGCAAGGAGCAGGGCCTGACGAATGAAGACGGCACCGTGAGCTTGTGAGAAGTACAGGTTGTGGGGTGTTTTGTCCAAGGATGTGTCGAGTTCGTCGAGGCGAGCGAGGGGGTGAAGGATCACCGCGTCGGACTTGAGCGGGCTGTCGGCATCAAGCTTGTATCGTGAGTCGAGCGACTTGTAGCTGTCGCCGAGAAAGGCGATTGAGTTCATGTAGATGACATCGAGGCGGGGGAGGTTTTCACGGATGTCGTTGGTCACTTCGTAGTCGATATTCGCGTTGTTCAGCTTCTCGGTGACATCTTCTCCGAAGGGGTCGGCCATTTCTGAAATCACGGTGACCTTTTTGATGTGGTCGCTGAAGTTGAGCGCCATCAAGAGGAATGACTTTACCGCGCGCATCGAGCCGGGAGTGCCGAGGATGCCGAGCTCCAGTCTGCGGTCGCCGGTTTCGAATGGCGCAGCCAGTGAGGGCATCCACTTCAAGAGGGCGAACCAGTCGGCGAGGGCTTGTGTTGGATGCTCGCCGGAGCCGTTGCCGGCGTTGATGAGTGGGACGCGGAGGTTCTCGAGGATCCGTTTCGGCGCGTCCGTTTCGGTGTGGCGCATCACCACGCAGTCGCAGTAGGCGTTGAACATCTCTCCGATGTCCTGCAGGGATTCGCCTTTTTTGGCACCGGTGATGGAGCCGTCGGGAATGGAAATGACTTTCCCGGCCAGTCGATGGACGGCGCTTTCGAAGCTGGTCCGAGTTCGGGTGGAGGCTTCGAAGAAGGCCGTTGTGACGATCTTGCCGTCGAGGGGGTGATGAGGCCAGATTTCGATTTGTTCGAGAAAGGCGGCCAGTTTGCAAAGTTCGGCGACTTGTCTGAAGCTGAACTGGCGGGCGTAGAGGACGTTTTGTCCGGACAACTCAGCGAGGACGTTGAGGTCGGGCGGTGCGGCCTTGAAGAGGTTGCGCGGTTCCGGCCGAGTGGCTTCGGAGCCGCGGGGTGGTTGCAAGTAGGGCGTCGCGGGATTGGGTTCGAGCGAGTCGTTCATCGTCACGGGGTGGTCAATTTCAGGGTTTTACCAAAGTTCCCCGTTCTTCCAGTCACGGATGAGCAGCAGGATCAGCGCCAAAGCACCGCCGGCGGTCCAGACCAGGCTGGTGACGACGATAAACAAGAGAAAGGCGCTGGAGAACATGGTTCAGGCGGTAGGATAAGGTTTGGGAGCGATCCAACGGGCGGCGATGGTTGCAAGCATGGAAATGGCGGCACCGATGAGCGACGCGGTGTACCAGCCGAAATCCGGGTGGTAGTAGGCGATGACTCCGAGGGTGCATCCGGTGATGATCCCGCCGAGCACCACCGGGCGGTTGATGCGTTTCCAGTAGAGTCCGGCGATCACCGGCCAGATCAACGAAGCAACCAGTGGCCCGGATGAATAGAGGACATCGACCAAGGGCCAGCGCGGCACGGCGAGAGTCCAAGCGAGGGCACCAACAGATAGGGTAACGATGGTGGCACCACGGCGGAAATTTTTCTCGGATGGTTCTTGATGCCCGACTTTGCGGGAGAAGTCATTGAGGATGAGGTCGGACGTTGCAGCCAGCAGCGAGTCGATCGACGAGGCAATCGAGCAAAACAGAACGATCAGAATCAGTAAGCCCGCATACGCTTCGAGGCCGGCTTGAGCCATCACATGTTCGGCCACTGCCGGACCGGTCTGATTCGAGTCGGTGATATTGACGCCGAGCGGACCGGCGGCGAGCGCGGCAAATCCGGCGGCGATGGGGATCGGAAACCAGAGGATGCCGGAGAGAAAAAAGGCTTTCGGTGCGATCTTCTCTCGCATGGCAAAAGCGCGCGACCACCACACGTTGTTGTGGAAGACCTCACCGAAGCCAAACAGCATGATGTTGAAGAAGGCGAGCAGGGCGACGGGCATGGTTGAACTGAGCAGCTCGGGTTGGACCTTGCTAAGTTGTTCGTGGGCAGCGCCGATATCGAGTCGGGTCAGCACCAGCACTCCGATGATCACGATTCCAATCAGGATGATCAGACTCTGGATGAAGTCGGTCCCGACCACCGCGTAGAGGCCACCAAAGATGGTGTAGAGCACACAGACGATCAGGATCAGCGACATGCCCTGCACATAGGGAATGCCGGTCAGGACGTTGAGCAGTTCGCCGCCGGCGATGGCCATGGTGACGAGCCAGGCGATCGAATAGACCAGCGTGATGATAAAGAAGATGATCCAGCCGGTCAGGCCATAGCGTTGACGGAAGAAATCTCCGGCAGTCACACCTTCAGGAAGCAAGCGGCGAATACGCATCGCCAGTGGTGCGAAGAGCATCAAGCCGAAGGCTGCGGTTGAATAGCCAATCATGCCCCAGATACCTTGGGTGAAGGCCAGCTTGGGCGCGACCATGACGGTGTTGGAGGTGATCCAGGTGGCCATCGCGGTGGCCGATCCCAAGGCGAGACCGATGTTTCGTCCGGCCAGCATGAAGCCTTCGGAGTCCTTTGCTTTGCGACCCCAGTAGAGACCGAGTCCGACCCACAGAATGCCGAGGGCGATCACTACGACCCAGCCGGTGGTGGGGGTAAGTGTCAGGGCGAGGATCATGCGGATTCCTCCTTTCGGTGGTTGAGATGACCGAAGATGATCACGCTGATCGTCGCCAGAACCACGATGCCGCCAGTGATGAGAAGAAGGCGAACCCGTGCCGGTTCCATGTATTCGACCTGGATCCGGATATCCGTCCATGCGCTTGCCTGGCCTTCAGAATCAATCGATCTGACTCGAAAGACGTGATCCCCTTGCGATAGTCCCGTGCGGACGCTGCTTTGGTCGGGACCTTCGTAGCGGAGCTCGAAGTCGCCCCCATTGGTCTGTTGTTCGAGCTGATAGGTGAGGGCGCGCTGATCGGTCCATTTCAAATCCACCACCCCGTCGCTACTTCGATGGATTCCATCTTCTGCGGGAAGGGCACAGTTTAGTTCGGGAGGAACTACAGCGAGGGCAGGGGAAAAACCTGCGAAAATGCAGGTGAAGCAGAGCAGCAAGAGACTTGCGCGTCGTTTGGAAAGAAGATGACGGATGACGACAGTGACAGGGAAAGGTTCGAGCGAAAGCGGGTTACTTTGACAAAAACGTCCGGGAAAGACTGACGGCGGATGATTGAAATGCAATTTCTTTCGGGTTTGAATCATCGCCGATGGTGGGTTTCCCTGTTTCCAATGCTTGCGACGACGAAAGCTGAAATATCCATCGACAGGCTGCGGGAAGACCTCCGGTGCCTCGCTGAGATCGGGAGGGAGGAAGATGGCGGGCTCTATCGGATGGCCTTTACGCCTGCCGACATGGAGGGAAAAGACTGGCTGGAAAAGCAGATGCTGGAGATTGGTCTCGAGACCTCTCGCGACGGGGCTGGCAATGTCATCGGCCGTTTGACGGGTCGAGATCCGGA
Source organism: Haloferula sp. (assembly GCF_049672945.1). Lineage (NCBI taxonomy): Bacteria > Pseudomonadati > Verrucomicrobiota > Verrucomicrobiia > Verrucomicrobiales > Verrucomicrobiaceae > Haloferula > Haloferula sp. The sequence continues at coordinate 55,322 of NZ_JBATWY010000218.1, forward strand.
GGCACCGGTGCTGCTGATCGGATCGCATATCGACACCGTTCCCTGCGCTGGAGTGCTTGATGGCACGCTGGGTGTTTTGACCGGCCTTGAGTGCTTGCGATCGCTGAAAGAGGCGGGGAAGGTGCCGCAGTGTTCGATTGAGCTGATCGCATTTTCGGACGAGGAAGGTCGCTTCGGAGGCATGTTTGGCTCACAGGCTTTCGCTGGTAGAATCACGCCGGATACGATTCACAGCGCCTCCGACTTGGACGGGGTGAAACTCTCAAGCGTGATGGAGGAACTCGGGCTTGATCCATGGCAGGCGCTGGAGGCCCGTCGTGATCCGCGAACGATTGCGGCCTACCTTGAGCTGCATATCGAGCAGGGGCCGGTGCTGAGCGAAGAGCATCTGCAGGTGGGTGTGGTGGAAGCGATCACCGGGCTGTTCAAATGGAGTGTCACTTTTTCGGGGGAACCCAATCATGCCGGGACCACTCCGATGCCGATGAGGCGCGATGCCTTCATGGGTGTTGCGGATTTTGCTCACGAACTTCCCCGGATTCTCGATGAGAACGGTGGCGAGCAATCGCGTGCGACGATCGGTCGCGTCGAACTCGTTCCCGGTTCGGCGAATACGGTGCCAGGCGAGGCCCGTTTTTCCATCGATGTGCGCGATACCGATGAGACCGTGATGAGCGAGCTGGCGACTTCGATCAATAAGGCGCTCAGCGCGATTGCCCGCCGTCGGCGTCTGACCTTTTCCTATGAAACGGAAAGCTGGATTCATCCTGTCGACTGCGATCCTGCGCTGGTCGAAGGGGTGGAAACGGCGGCCAAAAAGTGTGGAGTGAGGTATCAACGGATGCCATCGGGCGCCGCCCACGATGCCCAAATCATGGCGACGATCTGTCCGGTTGCGATGATCTTCGTGCCTTCGAAGGGCGGTCGGTCGCATTCTCCTTTGGAATGGACCGATTACGATGACATCGAAGCCGGTGCGCGGGTGATGCTGCAGGCGATTGAAGGCTTCGCATTCAAAGGAGGGGAGGAAAGTGAATCATGAGTGTCACACCCATCAACGACCCGCTGCGGGAGAATTATCGCGAGGCTTTCATTACCAATCCGCGCCGAGTCGAGCATCTTGCCGATGGCCGGGTGGCGCTGATGTGCATTGATGTCCAGTATCTGGATGCGGCGGAGGGATACGGGCTGTTCGCCGATCCTCACAGCAGTGGCGTGCCGGAGGAGGGGAGGAAGTACTACTTTGACCGTCTCAAGCAGACCGTGCTGCCGGGTATCCGGCGCTTGCAGGACAAGTTTCGTAGCTGCGAGCTGGAGGTTATCCACTGCCGGATTTGTGCCCTGACCAAGGACGGTCGAGACCGTGGGGCCGGACATCGGCGTCTCAATCTTCTAGCGGCTCCGGGGAGCAAGGAGGCGGAGTTTCTTGAGGAAGTCGCGCCTCAGGGTGACGAGATCATCATCAACAAGACCGCCAGTGGCGTCTTTTCGAGCACCAACTTGCACTACGTTCTTAGTAATATGGGGATCAAGACGCTCTATCTGACCGGCGTCTACACCAACGAGTGTGTCGAGACGACGGCCCGAGACGCGTGTGATCTCGGCTACTTTGTGACCGTGGTCGACGATGCCTGCGCGACGGTGACCGAAGCGCTGCATGAAGCTTCGCTGGCGACCTTGAGGGATCGGTATTCAAGGATTTCTTCGGTCGAGGAGGTTTTGCGGGATCTCGGGACCTTCAGTCAGGTTTCCACCGCTGGGATTCTGACCAGTCGCGGGGCGTGAGGACAGGTTCCCATTGCCCGACTCCGTTGGATCTGCGCAGGCTTGGATTCAGATGAGAATTCACCGTATTCTGGCGGAGGCCTGTGTGGTCTTGTTGCAACAGGTTTTCGAGGAAGGTCGCGTGCTTGATCGCGTGATGGCGGAGGCTTTCAAGGCGAACCCGAAGTGGGGAAAGCGAGACCGGGGATTCGTCGCGGAATCGGTGTGGGAGGTGGTTCGCTGGCGACGGGCGCTGGAGTTTGTCGTGGGATCGGGTGACCTTCGCAGCCTGCTGGCGGCGGAGTGGCGCAGGCAGGGATTTGATTTGCCGGATTGGTGGGAGTGGGCGGGTGAAAGTTTCGATGAGATGGCGTCGCGTGAACTCCAGATAAACTCACAGCCGCGTGCCATCCGGGAGTCGATTCCCGACTGGCTGGATCGACTGGGGAGCGCCGAACTGGGATTGCGCTGGGACACCGAGCTGGAAGCGCTGAACCAGCGGGCCCCGGTGTTTCTCCGAGTGAACCGATTGATGGCGACCAAGGGAGAGGTCCTCAGTTGGTTGGCCGATGAAAATGTCGAGGTGGCGGAGGTGGGAGGGTTGGACGATGCGCTCGTGCTGCCGTTGGGGAAGATTTTCCCAAAACGATTGGTTCAGGATGGTCGGGTGGAGATTCAGGATGCCGGATCGCAAAGCGTCGTTCCCATGCTTGAGGTTGAGCCGGGGATGCGGGTGGTGGATGCGTGCGCGGGAGCGGGAGGGAAGACCTTGCAACTTGCTTCGGAGATGAATGGCTCGGGCGAGATCCTTGCCTTGGATGTGGTGGCGAGGAAGCTGGTTGAATTGAAGCGAAGAGCGGGAAGGGCCGGTGCCAGGAACATCAGGATGGAGGAGTGGGGCAAAGACACCTTGAAATCGCGCATCGGCTGGGCGGACCGCGTGCTGGTGGATGCCCCATGCTCGGGTCTTGGAACACTGCGACGCCAGCCCGACCTGAAGTGGCGACTGAGTGAGGAAATCCTTTTGGAGACGAGGGATTTGCAGGAACGTTTGCTTGAGAACTGTCTCGAATTCCTGAAGCCCGAGGGAAAGCTGGTCTATGCGACTTGCTCGATCCTTCCTTCTGAGAATACCGGCTTGCTCAAGGAGCTCGTGCTCAGAGACAGTCGATGGAAGATTGCGCAGGAGTCTGTGGTCTCTCCGGCGGAAACAGGATGGGATGGCTTCTATGCCGCCCGAGTTGAAAGGCGGTAGGATTCCCTGGCAAAATTGGAACTGCGCAGCTCGGCTTGATCCCTTAGAAACTGGAGTATGAAGATAACGAAAGTATGCTGTCAGGGATGCGGGGCGGATCTTGAAGTGAATGAGGATATCCGCTTTGTGAACTGCAACTACTGCGGAGCGAAGCTTGAGGTGGTGCACGATTCGACCACGACCCACACGCGGGTGTTGGCGAAGTTGGAGAAGCAGAGCGAGGAGATGGCGGGAGATCTCAAGGTGATCCGCCTGCAGAATGAACTTGAGAAACTCGACCGCGAATGGGAACGGGAGACACAAGGCTATATGGTGACGAGTCGGAACGGGCACCGCTCGGTTCCATCTACGGGTGGCTCCGTAGTTGGTGGTGTCGGGGCGATTATCTTTGCCGTCATTTGGATGAGCTTGGCGGGCTCCATGGGCGCGCCGACACCATTCGTGATGTTCGGTCTGCTCTTCATTGGTATCGCGATTTTTGGAATGGCCAAGAGCTCGTCGAAAGCCGGAGCCTATCAGAACGGGTTGTCGAAAATGAATGAGAGGCGGGCGAAGTTGATCCGGGAAATCGAGGAAGCGAAGCGGTGACGCTCAAGCGGGCGGTAGGGATCGGCTGACATCTTGATTGCGGCGTGCGACTGGAAAGGCGCCTCGCCCACTCATGGTGCTCGGGAGAGCGCCACTCCTAAGCGCCACTCCTCAGGCGTGCTCGAGGAAGCGTCGCTGGGCGACGGCTTCGGGATTGTGTGGCTCGTTGGGGTTGCCAGGCTTGGTATCGGCGATGAGCTCGTCGCGGAACTTCGCGATGATCGCTTCCACCGGCCACGATGAGGCTTCGCCGAAGGCGCAGATCGTGCGACCGTCGATCTGGTAGGCAACGCTCTCCAAGGTGTCGATGTCCTCGGGTGTGGCTTCACCGGCGACAAGGCGATCCGAGATTTTGCGCATCCAAGTCGAGCCCTCGCGGCACGGCGTGCACTGACCACAGGATTCGTGAGCGTAGAAGGCGTTGATGTTATTGAGGACCCACGAAATCTTGCGGGAGTCATCGATGACGATCACGCCACCGGAACCGGCCATGGATCCGCAGGCGGCAAGCGAATCAAAGTCCATCGGGATGTCCCAGAAGTCGAGATCGCGCTCGGTGCCGTCGGGGTTCTTGAGCTTGAAGGTCTCGTCGCAGCGCAGGATTTTGGATGACGAGCCACCGGGAATGACGGCCTTGAGCTCGCGACCGTCCTTCGGTCCACCACACATGTCGTAGATGAGCTCGCGCATGGTAACCTTGCCCACTTCCACTTCGAAGTAGCCGGGTTTCTTCACATCGCCGGAGACGCAGAGGATGCGGGTGCCGGTATTCCGGGCGACGCCGAGATTGGCATAACCCTCTCCGCCCATCTGAATGATGTGCTTTACGTGGCAGAGTGATTCGACGTTGTTGACGATGGTCGGGCACATGTAGAGACCGAGAGCTGCGGGAAAGTAGGGGGGCTTGATCCGTGGATAGGCCCGCTTACCTTCGAGTGATTCGATCAGGCCTGTTTCCTCACCACAGATGTAGGCAGCCGCGCCACGGTGAACGTAGATCTCGACGTCGAAGCCGGAACCGAGGACGTTCTTGCCGGCGAAATTCCTCTCTTTTGCCTCTGCGATGGCCTTTTCGAGGATGATGGCGGCTTCGGGAAACTCTTCGCGGATGTAGATGTAGGCGACGTGGGCACCAACGGCGAAGCATGAGATGACCATGCCTTCGATCAGTTGGTGGGGATCCTGATGAAGGATGTAGCGGTCCTTGAATGTGCCGGGCTCCGATTCGTCGGCGTTGCAGATCAGATAGACCGGCTTGGTGTTGTTCGGTGGAATGAATGTCCACTTCACCCCGGTCGGAAATCCCGCACCGCCGCGTCCGCGCAGACCGGACTTCTTGACTTCCTCCGTGATCGCCTTGGGCTCCATGCCAAGAGCTGTCTTCAACTGTTCGTATCCGCCATCGTTGAGATAGGTATCGATGGAGGGGTCCCAGCCGACACGGTCAACATTTCTGAAGATCATGCGGTGTTCGCGCGGATCGGGCTGCTTGCCCTCGAGGTATTGGACTTCGCTCACGGTTGAAAAATCGAGTTAGTGGCTGTTTCCGCTGGAATATTGTTTCATCAGGGCCTCTGCCTTGTCTTCTCCGACACCTTCGTGGAAGTCGTCGTTGACGAGTGCAACGGGAGCCGTGCCGCAGGAGGCAAGGCACTCGGCGAATTCGACCGACCAGGTGCCGCACGGTGAAACGGCGATCGGGTGGTGATGAGGATCGAGCGAATCAGGGTCGATCTTCATCAGCTCGCAGAGCTTGTTCATCAGTTCGTAGGAACCGCCCATGGCGCAGGACAGGGTGCGGCAGACGCGAACGTGAAACTTGCCCGGTGCCGACTGACGGAAACCGGGATAGAAGGTCACGACTTCGAGGACCTTGACGGGTTCGATGCCCACCTTGTCCGCGGTCCACTGGATGCCTTCCGCGGAAATGAATCCGTGGTGGTGCTGGATGAAGTGGAGAATCGGCAGCACCGCCGAGCGACGCTGGTCGTCCGGGAACTGGGCGAGCCGCAGGTTTGCCTCCTCGTCCAATTGCGGGGATGCGACGAAGGGCGGGAAGTGCTTGCTGCCGGGTGTTTCCGGAGAGGCGATGGATGCTTCGAGGGCAGACTGACTCATGGTGAACTCTTACTCGGTGACGAGTTTTTCCAGCGCGTTGAGGTCGCGGAAGTTCCCCAGATTGGTGCCGTCCAGCTTGCAGACGATCACTGAAGGAATGCCGGTCACGCCGTGCTTGAACTCTTTCTTGAAATCTTCGACCTCCTTCATCTTGAGTTGAGGCCAGGGCATCTCCTTCGACTTTGCATACTCCTCCATGGAGGCTTCGTTGCTATCGCTGGTAATCAGGACGATCTCGAAGTTGTCGTTCTTGTGCTTGTTGTAGAATTCGACGAGCGAAGGAGTATACTTCTGACAGGGTCCGCACCAGGAGGCGGTGTAGTAGAAGACGTAGAATTTCTCAGGCTTCGTGGCGTCCTTCAATTTCTTGAGCGACTTTCCTTCGAGTCGGACCAAATTGCCGTCGAGAATCTCGTCGAAAACGCTGGGTGGAGCGGCCTCTGCGGCAGCGATTTCCTCGGGCGACTTCCACTCGTTCAGGCGCTTGGCGTCATCATCCGTGAGTCCCGAAGCGGGGATCTTGACGATTTTGCCGTTCTTCAGCTTGAACTCACCGGTTTTTTCGCCACCTGACTCGGTCACCCTGACCAATTCGAGTTCGGCACTGCGGCCGTCGCTGCTGGTCCATGTTTCGAATTCCGCGAAGGCAAATCCGCTAAGGGCGAGAGTGGCGAGTAGAATTGTTGTCTTCATAGCAGTAAAGATATACGCTCAACGATCGCATTCGCCCATCACGAAATCGAGAGAACCGAGGATCGCGGGAATATCTGAAACCATATGCCCTGGGAGGAGTTTCGAACAAAGGGAGAGGTTGCAGAAAGAGGGGCTGCGGATCTTGAGGCGGTTGGGAACCCCGCCACCGGTTGAGTGGATGTAGAAGCCAAGCTCACCCTTTGGGTTCTCGGCACCGAAGTAGACTTCGCCCGCCGGGGCATCGATGCCCTGGGTGGCGACGATAAAGTGGTGGATGAGTTCTTCCATCGACATCATCACGCGCTCCTTGTCCGGCAGCATGCTTTTCGAATGGGCAAGATTCACCGGCCCATCGGGCATCGTGTCGAGCACCTGGCGGCAGATGCGGATCGATTGCCTCATTTCCTCCATGCGCACCTGATAGCGTGCGTAGCAGTCGCCTTCGTCGGCGATCGCGATGTCGAAATCGTATTTGTCGTAGCCGAGGTAGGGGCTGTCTTTGCGCAAGTCGCGGGTCGAACCCGAAGCCCGGAGGTTGGGTCCCGTCAGTCCCCAAGCGATGGCCTGTTTCTTCGAGATCACGCCGATGTCGGCCATCCGGTTGATGAAGATCTTGTTCTTGTCGAGGAGTCGGCCGACCTCGTCGATCGTGACTTCGCACTCTTTGAGAAAGACGCGCACCGCATCGGGAAAGCCCGGGGGCATGTCGCGGACCTGTCCTCCGACACGTGTGTAGGAAGTGGTGAAGCGTGCTCCAGTGAGCTGTTCGCAGAGGTTGTAGACCTTTTCGCGTTCGGTGAAGGTGTAGAGGAAAACGGTCATCGCCCCGACGTCCATGGCGCAGACGCCAACACCGAGCATGTGGGAGGAGATGCGGGCGAGTTCGCAGCAAAGGACGCGCACGGCTTGGCCGCGTGGAGGGAGCTCCCACCCCATCAGCTTTTCAACCGCGCAGGCGTAGGCGACATTGTTGGCCAGGGGGGCGAGGTAGTCCAATCGGTCCGTGTAGGGGACGAACTGGTTGTAGTGCATGCTCTCGGCGATCTTCTCATCTCCACGATGAAGGAAGCCCACGTCGGGATCCGCCTTCTCGATGACTTCCCCATCAAGCTCAAGGATGAGCCGCAGCACGCCGTGGGTGGCGGGATGGGACGGCCCCATATTGAGGACCATCTTTTCGCCCATCAGGTCGTCGGTCTCCGCGTGATAATCGGCAGCCTTGGCTGCGATATCGGGGGCTTCGTAATCGGTCGTGGAACTGCTCATGAAACTTACCGTCTGGCGAATGAGGCATCATGTTTGGCCTACGGGCAAGGGGTTTGTGAAATTTTTCACAAAGTGGGGAAGAGTGACGATCAACAAGTGGGATTTGCGGGAACAATCCCACTCGCATGCAGACGGCGTTGAGATAAAAGGCATTGATGGTCACGGCAGCTTTGATGACGGTGTTGAGCTTCGGGTTCCTTTTTGTAGGGGCTGAGCTCCTGGTCCGTGGGGGGGCCGGGTTGGCGCTGCGGCTTGGACTGACCGCGCTGGTGGTGGGATTGACCGTGGTCGCCTATGGGACCTCGTCGCCGGAGTTGCTGGTCTCGGTGAAGGCGGCAATGGCAGGTCAGGCGGGGATCGCGGTGGGAAACGTGATCGGTTCCAATATTTTCAACATCGCGGTGATTCTGGGCATCGCCGCGCTGATCAAGCCGATTGGGGCAAGTTCGACGATTGTCCGGCGGGATGGTCCGGTGATGGTGGGTGTCACTCTGTTGGGATTGTTCGTTCTTCGGGACTCGGTGATCGAGCGCTGGGAAGGCGGTCTGCTGCTTGCAATGAGTGGGATCTACACCTGGTGGATCATCCGCCACTCGAGAGGGGTGGTCACGGCCGAGGTGCAGGAGGGAGATACGGCCAGCATGCCTCTTGGGAAAGGGATCGGGTTTGTCCTCGCGGGTTTGTTGATTCTCGCCTTTGGGTCCCAGTTGCTGGTGGATAATGCGGTGCTGCTGGCGCGTGCCTGGGGCGTTTCCGAGGCGGTCATTGGGCTGACGGTGATCGCAGCCGGAACGTCGATGCCGGAATTGGCGACTTCAATCGTCGGAGCGATTCGTGGTCAGTCGGATATCTCACTTGGCAATGTGGTCGGCTCGAACATTTTCAACATCCTGTTCGTACTTGGGCTTGCAGCCTTGATTCATCCCATTCAGGCGCTCGGAATCCGCCCTTCGGATCAGTGGTTCATGCTTGGTGTCGCAGTCGTGCTGACACCACTGATGTGGACCGGAAAGACGATCGGAAGAGGCGAGGGCCTGTTTCTTCTCGGTATCTAGAGCCCGTCCCACAATCGGATGATTTGAGCACAAGGATCTACGGGTCTTCCTGAATCTGGTGGATGAGCTTCGAAATGAGGGCGGATCACATCTTTCTTGAGCGATTTTCTCGGTCTGGGATGC
>NZ_JBATWY010000219.1:0-16567 GCF_049672945.1 Haloferula sp.
GTCATACCCATCGTGGGCTTGGCAGCTTCCTGGCTGGCAAGGCGCAGGCGTCCGACGCTTGTTTCAGCACCACGGTGCCCAAGCTTTACCTGATGTCTTCCGGCGAACTCATGGAGAACGCCGCGGAGCTCCTATCCGGCACCCGCTTCCCGGCGCTGCTCGAAGATGCCTACCGTTGGTTTGACCGGGTGGTCATCGATGCCCCGGCCGTGATGTCGGCCTCCGATGCCCAGGCGATCGCCCGCTACGCCGATCGCACCTGCCTGGTGGTCGGCGGAGCCGGAGCGGATCGGCGCGAGCTGCGTCAGTCGGCGGAACTGCTGCGCTCGACCGGTGCAAATCTTGTCGGATTTGTCTGGAATGAGCGGCCTGCCGAAGGCATATCCGGCCCGGGCCCAAGTATCACGGTTTCACGTAATAGTATCGAGGCACCGGTTGATGCAGACTCCAAACAAGTTGAAGCCAAAGCGGTGAAAGCTTCGGACTCATCCTCATCCCCTATCCCCTTTCCGGTTGGAAAAAAGGCATGATCTGCCCTACTTTCAACCATTCCAGTTGTTCGACATGTCGTTCCGGTCACCCGCCGGTTGGATCTGTCTCCGTATTCCCCCCGAATCCCCCTAAACATGAAAACTTCCCCCCCTTTGGAGGTAGATGACGCTCCCCACGTCCGCCCTCCTTTCCTTGATTCAAGTATTCCCCGGCCATTTTCGCTACGGCACCGCCAACGCCCATGGGTTGCTCACCAGAAGCTGGTGGCCCTGAGCTTCTTCGGTGATGCGGCGGTGGTCTTCATGAGTCTGCTCGTCGCCTACCTGGTGCGTTTCGAAACGGGTATGCGTGAAGTGGGGGTTCATGATCCGGCAATGGATCTCGGCAGCTATCTCGGCCACGTCCTGATCGGTGGAGTCCTGCTCCAGTTCCTGTTGGTAAACTTTCGTCTGCACGATCCCCGCAATTATCTGGCGATTCGTCGGACGATTGTGGTGATTCTGAAGTCTTGTGTCATCTGGCTGGTTGCCTTTCTCGGGCTGACTTTGACCCTGAAGATCGACCCGCCCATCAGTCGGATATTCTGTCTAGTTGGTGCCGTGTTCTGCTCGGCCACACTCGTCGGCTGGCGCTGGATTCTGTATTGCATCGTTCGCCAAGAGGGCATTGCCGATGCGCTGCGTCAGAAGGCTCTGTTTGTAGGCTGGAATAGTGAATGTCAGCGTGCGATGGCGCGCTTCAACGAAGGGCGGGCCCACCGGGTTTCCGTGATTGGTGCAGTTCAGGGAAGCAACAGCCAATTTGATGAGCAGCCTCCGTCCGATGTGCCGGTTCTCGGTGATTATGAGAACATCCGGACGATTCTCCGCGACTCCGGCACGGATCTGGTGATGGCGGTCGATGGCTCGCTGTCGCGGGAAGACATGCTCGAGCTGGCGGAAACCTGCGGCAAGGAGTTCGTCGACTTCAAGCTGATCCCGAGTTGTTTCCAGGTGCTTGTTTCCGGCCTCCAGCTTGAAAGCATTCACGGCATGCCGGTTCTCGGCATCGGCAAGCTTCCGCTTCATTACGCCTTCAACAATGCGGCCAAGCGCTGCATGGACGTTGTTGGCGGTCTTCTCGGACTGATCATCTTCGCGCCCGTCATGGCGGTCTTTGCCGCAGCGGTGTATCTCGAATCACGTGGTTCGGTCGTCTATCGTCAGCGTCGCATCGGTCTCAATGGGGCTCCCTTCGACATCCTCAAGATTCGCAGCATGAAGCTCGACGCCGAGTCGGAAAGTGGACCGGGTTGGACGGTCAAGGACGATCCCCGTCGCCTCAAGGTCGGTGGCTTCATGCGGAAGTGGAACATCGATGAACTTCCGCAGTTCTGGAACGTGGTCAAAGGAGACATGAGTCTTGTCGGACCGCGTCCCGAGCGCCCCGAGTTGATCGAGGGATTCAAGGAGGAGATCCGCCACTACAACGTGCGTCACAACGTCAAACCAGGTGTCACCGGTTGGGCACAGGTCCATGGGCTTCGTGGTGATACCTGCCTGAAGGAGCGCATCAAGTTCGACCTCGACTACATCGAGAACTGGAACTTCTTCCTCGATTTCCAGATCATGGTCATGACCTTCTTCAAGCGGAAAGGCGCCTGCTGAACACCGACTGCTGTTGCATGGGCCGGGGACCATTTCCGGCATGCCGAACGGCGACACTCCAGCCCCCCATTTAATATTCGTGTCCATTCGCGTCGATTCGCGGTTAGCTGGAGCGGCCTGCGAGCCGGAATCCATGGAAACCGAGACCAACACCCACGGGAAACGGCGTGATCGCTCGATCCGCTTGGCCGTCCTGACGTCGTTTCTCTCGAAAGCGGGGACGATCCTCCTTCAATTCATGGCGATCCCGATCGCGGTGCGCGTGATGGGTCGTGAGGAGTTCGGGGTGTTCAATAGCGTCAGTCTTGCGCTGGCGACCGTGGCGCTGCTCGAGATCGGGATCGGTCCGGCGCTGGCGCACGGGCTTTCCAAAGCGAATGCGAACAGCGATGCGCAGGGACGCCGCGAACTTTCATCCACCGCTTTCTTCATGATGATGGGACTGGCCCTTCTGGCGGGCGCGGTGCTGTCGACCGTCCTTTCGACGATTCCTCTAACAACAATCTTTGGCGACAAGTTCGAGGGGCTGGATCCGGTGATGCGCCCGGCACTATGGCTGGGCCTGGTTCTCTTCCTGCTGCTGTTCGTGCTCAATCTAACAGATCGGCTGCGGGAAGGATTGCTCGAAGTCGCCGTGACCAATACCTGGGGAGCATTTGGTAACGTGGTCGCTGCCGCTGCAGTGGCGATCGGTGTCGGGGTTTTCAAGATTCAGGAAGTCTGGTATCTGGTCCTGGCGATTCATGGGGCAGTGGTAGTTGCGAAATTTTGCAATACGGTCGGGCTGTGGGCAAAGCATCGCGACCTGATCCCATCGCTGCGATTCGTGAGGCCGAAAGTGGCCCGCCATCTCTTCGGCGATGGTCTTGCGTTCTCCACCTGTTGTTTGCTGACCGGGGTGGTGGAATACAATCTTTGTGGATGGATGGTAGGTCGCGAGTCGGGACCTTCCATGGTTGCGCTTTACGGGATCTTCGTTTCGCTGACTGTGATGCAGCTTGGTTTCGTGATCATGCTGAGCACTCCGACCTGGCCGGCGGTTGCCGAAGCGATTGCGCGGGATGATCGCCCCTGGGCGCGGGTGGCGGCGAAGAAGTTGTATCTCTACGGTTCGGGATTCGCGCTTTGTTCTGCACTTGGACTGGTCGTGATCGGTCCTTGGGCGCTCGAGTTGTGGCTTGGTGAGAGTTTTTCGAACATCAGTCGGGGGATGCTTGCCGCTTATGGGTTCTACGTGGTGGCGCATATCTGGCGTCACTTGAATCATGCCTTGTCGATCGGTGTTGGGAAAGTCAATCGGCTGGCTCGGGTGCAGTTGATCGAGACCTTCATTCTTGCGATTGCAGCCTGGGCCGCGCTCAAATATGGCGGCATGGGCCCGATGCTGGTGGCCATGGCAGTGACGATTTTTGCCGTCACCGGTTGGGTGCTGCCACGCATGGTCGCCAAAGAGCTGAAGGGAGACGACGTGCCGATCTGAACGGTGCACGGTCGACCTAGTCTGGCTGATTGGAAAATCGTGCTTCGATTCCAAATGCGGAAAAAATGAGGCTGCCTAGTTTCGTGTGTCATGACCGAGACACCACAAAGAATGCAGTCTCTTCGGAGGAATATCGTCGCACTTGCTTCACTGCCCGAAACCGAATCGCCACTTATCAGCGCCTATTTCGATGCCACCGAAGCCCCTGAGGCGATGCGATTGCTCCTTGGGATTTGGAGTTCGTCCGTGCGTTCGACCTTTTGTCGCGAGCACCAGCAGGACTTCGAGGAAGCGAAGCGAGCGGTGTTGGATGTGGTCGCTGACGGGTGGCCGCCGGGATGTCGGAGTGTTGCCGTTTTTGCGCGTGGTGGTGAAAGCCCGATGAAGATGGTGGTGCCCCTCGGAGCGAGGATCGAGCCTTCATTTCACGCTTCGGAGCTCCCCGTGATCTTTCCGCTGATTCAGGCGAAGGACCGTTTTCATCGCTATGTGATCGCCATTTGTTCGGAGGAGAGCGCTAGGATTCTTGAGGTGACCCTCGGTGCTGTCAGTGAAGAGTTGCTGGCAACGACTCCGGAGCTGCGGTCGCGTCTCGGGAGGGAGTGGACGCGTGAGCACTACCACCATCAGAAACGTGAGCGTCATCGGCGCTTCGTCAGTGAGAAGGTTGAGATCATTTCTGATCTGATGTCCCGGCGAGGACACAACCACCTGCTGCTTGCGGGGCATCCCCGCTACGTGAACCGCCTGAAGGATGCCTTGCCAAAGCATCTCGCGGCGCGAGTGGTGGGGGAGATCTCCAAGTCACCGAACGGCAAGGATTACTCAAGTATCCTCGAGGAGTCACTGGATGCCTTTGTCGCCGCCGAGTATGAGGAGTCGATTCAGAATGTGGTGCGTCTGCATCAGGAAATTCGTCGTGGCGGGCTGGGAGTGGTGGGCATCGAGGAAAGTTTGAGAGCCGTTCGTGACGGGAGCGCGGATCTTTTGATCATCTCCGAGAACCTGCCGGACGAAGAGCGGGAGGCACTTGTTAGATTGGCGACCTTGCGCGATGTTTCGATTGAAGTCTGCGAGGACGACCCTTTGATCGATGATTACGGTGGCGTCGGTTGCCTGCTACGATATCGCGTGGAATTCGCCAAAAGTTGGGCGGTTGAAGAACCTGTGATCTGAGGCCCAGGAGTTGGACTGATCATGAGTGGCCGGTCTGGCCGTAAATTGCGGCCTTAGGAATCCGCTTCTTCAGTTCTTGGAGTGCCGCCACAATGGCAGGGTCTCCTTGAATCCGCAAATCGATCCGATACTGCGCATCGCAGGTCCATCGGAGCCGCAGTTCGCTGGAAACGTTTTGAACTTCTACGGGAAACATCGCCTGGCGTTCGTCGCCAAGCCGATGGTTCTCGATCCGGCTTAGCAGCGTTTCCACCTGCTGATCGGCGAGCCCGGCGTCGATGTTCTCGCGGATCGTTTCGATGACAAAGGGGAGATACTCCGTTTGGGTCTGGATTCGAACTCTTGGAGCGCGGCGATAGGCGCTGTCGAGTTCCTTGATCATTTCCTCGGAGCTGGCTTCGCCAAGCCGATCGAGTCGCCTTGAGTAGTAGCGGCGCATGACGAGGATGCCGGTAATGGCCAGCAGCCAGGCACCGATGACGGTGCCGATGACCAAGGTTGGAAGATTGTCCGGAATTGTCGACATGTTGCGGCATCCTACACCGGCAAACCGTTTTGACGAGTTCGGAGTTCTACGAAGTTCTTGGAAGTCCGTTGATTTTAAAGGAATGGCGCGTTGAGTGGGTGGTTGCGATGATGGAATCTCCGTGCTTTCCTTAAACCGGAACGATTTTGGGGCCATTGGCAACCGGGTCTGCACCCGGCTCCCCCCGGAACTTTTCCAAAAAACCCTGCTTTGATGACTTACCGACTGAAATGGTTCAGCCTGCTGGCCGCGCTTCTCTGGATCTCCGCCGGTCTGGTGCGAGGGGAGGCGATGCTGCAGTATTTCAACACCAGCTGGGCGGAGCTGACGCGCAAGATGCCGGAGCTGGCGGAGGCGGGTTATGATTCGCTGTGGCTGCCGCCTCCCACAAAGGCCTCGGGAGGCTTGTCGGTCGGTTACGATTGCTGGGACCGCTTCGATTTAGGTTCGAAGGATCAGCGTGGCAGTGTGAGGACACGCTATGGCACCGAGGCCGAATTGCTCGAGATGGTGAGGGTGGCCCATCGTTTTGGCATCCGCGTCTACTTCGACAATGTGATGAATCACAACGCCTTCGATGTACCGGGATTCAATGCCTTCACTTCGATCGAAGTGTATCCGGGATTTTTGCCGGAGGACTTTCACCTGCGTCGGACCGAAGATGGTTTTTATCGAAAGTGGGACAACACGCGGGACTGGAACGACGCCTGGCAGGTGCAGCACCTCGGGCTGTCCGATCTGATCGACATCGCGACCGAGCCGGGAACGACGAACCGCAATCATGGCGCTTTCGAGGGCGATACGATTCCGAAGATCAGCTTCGTGCGCCACGAAAACCAGCCGGAGTATTATTGTTACAAGCCGAGTGGGCCCGGACAAAAGCATTCAAGGGGCGAGGGGCTCTATGTCGGCTTTGGGCCTGACAATGGCATCACGGTGGAGGACATCGCCGCCAACCGGGATTTCTACTCCGAACTGGTTGAAGATTTGCTGCATCGTTCGGCGCGCTGGAAAATGGACCGGACGAAGGCGGATGGCTTGCGCCTGGATGCGGTGAAGCACACACCGGCGGATTTTTACGGGGCGACCTTCGGCACCGACAAGGACTTCTCGAATTACGGCTATACCGGCCAGATTCAGGAGCAGTTCAACTTGAGTCGCGGATTCTCCGACTGGAGCAACCATCGTGATTCGGTCTTCAATACCGAGCAGGGCCGGGACGATGCGATGCTCTTTGGCGAGCACCTCGGAGAACCGCCGGCCTACGGCCCCTACGTGGATGCCGGGATGCGTTTGGTCGACAACGACCTGCGTTCGAACTTCAACAACCTGCTCGGCAACCCATCGGCCGGGCTGAACGGCTTCGATAAACCGGGCTCGGGAGGGTTTTCCGCTCCGGTGGCGGTGATGCATGCCCAGAGCCACGACAATGACTTTGCGGCACGACGCGAACTCCAGCATGCATTTTATTTCACGCGGGAGGGCATGGGCCTCGTTTACACCGATGGCAACTACCACGCCGAGACGCTGGGTGAAAGTGGCGGGGCATTTCCGCGGCATGCCAACACGTCATTCCTCGGCCAGTGGGGGGACCCGCGATTGCCGAATCTGGCCCGCTTCCACCAGGACTTTATTCGTGGCTATCAGCAGGGAGCGAAAGGTGATGATCCGGACTTCGTTGCCTACGAACGACTCGACAAGAGGACGAATGGCGGGATGTCGGATGCCGACGGCGTGGTCGCGCTGGTGACGGTCAATGATAACTACGCGAGCGGCCAGGGGAAGGAATTCACAACCTCATTTCCGCCGGGTGCCCATCTCTATCAATATGCGCGTGGAACGGCGGCGAACGGGGACTCGTTGAATGGCTTCTATCTAACACTTGGCGACGGCGGTTTCGGTCGTGGCTTGATCACCGGTGATCTCGGTCAACCGAATGGCACGATCGTGCCGCCGGGTGCCTACTACCTTTTCTCATGGAAAAATCCGGATCCGTCCAAACTTTGGGAATCCGCAGGAGGCAAGCCGATCACCATTGCGCAGTCGGGCGAAGAAGTCGGAACAGTCACAGTGACGCGACGCGATGGTCCGGACGGGGATCCGGGATTCAATCCCAATGGATTGCCGGACCCGGTGACTGACGACTACCAGTATGATATCGAATTGCCACGCGTGACGAATGGCAGCGATCTGGACTTCATCGTGCGCACCGACGGATCGGCGGAGAACATTCTTTTCCGGCTCGATGGAGGCGTCGATCTGAATGGCAGTGGGAGTGATCCGGCCAAGCGTGACAACCCTCCGGGAGTAAGCAACGATACCTTCCTGGGATATGAACAGCCGACCTTCGTCGACCGGCAGTTCGGCGAGAAGTTCGCGGCCGTGGATACGACCCGAAACAAGCTGGGTTCGGGCGGTGCCGAAACCTTCGTGACGGAGATTGGAAGCGGGGTGTTCACCAACGTCGATGGGCCAACCGCTGCGAATGATTTTTCAACGGATGGCGGCAATCTCGCAGCGTTTCTCTTCCATGATCCTGAAGCCGTCGTCGGGGGCGCGCCCGGTGGCGGATGGCCGGACGACCTGGCACCGAAACAGTATGTCGAGGATGCAACAACGATCTCACTGTGGGCAAAGCCGAATGGGGTCGGCGGTGGATTCCGGATGTTCTGCTACTACACGAGTGATGGGAGCAATCCCGAAGGAGCGGGTGGTGTTGGGACGGGAAGCACCGAAACCGTGGAGTTGAGCTTTTCCCACAATGAAGGGGGAGACGACTGGTGGATGAATGCTTCGCTTCCGAAGCCGCCGGGTGGTGAGACACTCAAATACAAGATCGGGATCTACAAGGAGGGGGCTTCGAGCGTGTTTCCCTCGGATCCCGGGAATGTGGGGCGCAAGGAGTCGATGATGACGACCTTTGCCGTCGAAGGCTTTGATGCGACGAGCATCGAGTATTTTCCTCACAACGACTACGCACGGACTCCAGTTCCTGGAGCGGATTACTCCACTTGGCCATGGGCGACGGAAACCGGGCTTGATGAAGGTTTCCATGTGCTGCGTGCGCGCGCCTTTCTCAAGCGCGACGGCCGCGCGCCGATCTTCAAGACCTTCGTTCAGACCTTCTACTACGATGCAAGTAGGCCCGATGGTCAGATCGTGTTTCCGACGAACGACGGTGAGACGGTCGGCGGGAGTGAGTATGGCTTGGTGATCCGGGCGGATCGTTCCACGAGTGAAGTATGGTATCGGATCACCGACGGAGATGCTACAAACGATGACAGCGAGACAGGTGCTGAAAACGGCAATGGGGCATGGGCGCAGGCAAGTTTGGTGACGCCGACGGCTGCGATCAATCCTTTGGATCCGGATCATACCAATGAGTTTCGTTTCAACTACGTCAATATCCCGGCGGCGGGTGTTGGTGGCGGAAGTGCGACGATCGAAGTGAGGCTGAAGGAGTTGAGTTCTTCCGACGAGCAGGGCTTGAGTGATGTCGATGGTCACTACACCACGCTGACCCGAACCGTGAATACCGCCGGACCGGACTTGCGGATGTTCGTTGCTTTTCCGCAGGCAGATGGGGACCCGATTGACGACAGCTATGTGGTGAAAGCCTATTTTTCGAAGTCCTTGGCGGATGGTCTCAGCGAAACGGATCTGATGGCGCGCTTTCAGGTGCGCTATGGTGTCAACGAGGGATGGCCGAGTGGCGCTCAGTTTCTCAGTTCTCAAGGACTGACGATCAACTTCAACGAAACCGCAGATTACCATGCGCTGGCCTTCACCTTGCCGAATCTCTACAACGGGATTGAGGAATTCCTGCATCGGATTGAAGTTACTCACGATCGTCCGGATCCTCAGTCCGACCTTCTGGCGACGCGATTGGTCACGGCACTGCCGAGCACCAAACCGCGGGTGACGATTCTGCAACCGCAGGAGATCGACAGTGACGGCAAGCGGGTGGAGTTGATTCTGCCCGATGGTCCGGGTGCGGATTCGCTCGACTTCACGGTGCGGGTCGAAACGGGTCTTCTGGCAGACGAGGTTACCCTGACATTTGACCTGGGAAGCGGAACTCTGGTACCGGCCGATCCTGATCCGGAGACCGGTGAGGCACGACCTGAGATTGTTGGTTCGAGTGCCTTCTGGGATTTCATTTGGACGATCGACACGCCTGGTTCATTTCGTTTGTTGGCGACGGCTGTCGGGGAGGGTGGTACGGCTTTTGATACGCGGAATGCCACCGTGATCCTGCGCCAGTTGGTGGACGGTGATCCAGATGATCTCGACGACGATGATGACGGCTTGCCGGATCTCGCCGAGGGAAGCCAGACGCCTTTACCCAATGGTTTTCCAAGCAATGATCCTCGCTTCAAACCCAATCCGGAGCTGTGGACGAATGGCGAAGTGCATGTCCACAACGCCTACGGGATGTCGAATCCGTTCTGGCCCGATAGTGATGGCGACGGCTTGCCGGACGGGCTGGAAGTAGGGTGGCGAACTGCTGGACAGGATACCAATACAGCAAGCGATACGAATGGCGACGGCCGTCCGAACTTCACCGGCGATCTGGACCCGCCTTTCTACAACACCCTCGACAATCTGGGAAGTGTCCCCGGCGTGAACAGCGCAAGTGAAGGGGGCGATCGTGCGAGGCAGTTGTGGGGATCGCTGACCAATCCGGGCAACCCCGATACGGATGGAGACGGTCTGTTGGATGGTGTCGAAGATGCGAACGCCAATGGCTGGGTCGATGGCGATGGCGAGTCACTGGCAACCAATACCGGGCCAAGTCTTGCCCGCAATTGGCCGAACGGAAAGATGGATCCTGCAGAGACCTGGACGGAGACCTCACCGACCGATGCGGACACGGATGACGATGGGCTTTCCGATGGCTTCGGAGAGGATGCAGATTTCAATGGGGCAATCACCGGAGACAGTAACAATGATCGAATGTGGCAATCCGGCGAAGTCTGGAGTGAGACGGACCCGCTCAAGGCGGACACCGATGGTGATGGCCTTCCGGATGGTTGGGAGCGCCGGTTCGGACTCAATCCTCTGGATAACGGAAGCACGAGCTTTGATGGAACGCTTCCCGACGAGGTCAATGGAGCTTCGGGCGATGGCGACGGCGACGAGTTGAGCAATCTGCAAGAGTTGCTGGCAGGGACGGATCCTTCGGTGGACAACAGCGTGGTTCTTCTCCCGGGAGAAGAGATCGTGATCGGCCCGGTTTCCGAGGATGAAGCGATTGTGCGAGGCAGCGTGAGCAACCGGCAGGAGTTCACGGATTGGACGATCGACGACCTGGTGGTGCTGGATACCTATGAGGGTGATGGTGGGGGCAACCAGGGGGGGGACACCTATCTCGGTTATGATGGATTCGATAGTTCGCGGGATCTGGTCGCTTTCTATGCGCGGGATGGGGGAGATTCCTCGGTTGGCGGCACCGACGAGTTTTACTTCCGCGTCGATCTTCAGGATCTGAGACCCTTCGCTGAGGAAGGTGGGCTCGACCTCTACGTGGTGATCGATACGGGCAACACGGGAGTGGGTGAGTATTCTCTGCCCGATGAAGTCGATACCGGCACCTTGATGCGATGGGAGGCAGTGGTCGCCGTCTACCAATCGAACAGTGGAGCGGTTTACGTGGATACGAATTCGGCGAACAACAGCACCGGAATCAATGAGGACCTGACATCCAAGGGGGTTCAGCGGCGGACGCAGGATTCGGTCAACGGATTCAGAAAGGTCTATTTCGATAGCCGCTTCGATGCGATCGAGTTTTCGATCAGTCGCCAAGTGCTGCTCGATGCCGGTTGGCTGGGTGATCCCTCGAGTCTCAACTTCCAGGTGTTCACGACCCGGGACGGGACAGGGAACTCGCCGCAGGGGGCGGGGGATATTGGCGGGCGGACTGATATTCGGGATACGATTTACGACGACTACCTCGCGGAAGACTACTGGCGCGATCAGGGATTCATCGGTCTGAACAGCGAGTTGCGTTCCTGGTTCGGCTACAACGGTCCGGACAAGGGCAAGCGGACCAAGGTGATGATGCTGACCCATGGCAACGAGGCTTTGCGGCCCGGGTCCGAGATTCAGGAGCGGATCAACGATGACAATGGTGCCGGCTATCACCGGATGCTCGATGTGCATGATGCCTATGGTGCGAAGGTCGGCCTGCACGTGACGCCGACCCTCGCTTCAGCGATCGAATGGGCGGCAGCAGATCCGGGGGCGGTCGAGCCCTTGCGTGATGGCCCGGCCTTCAATGATCGGATCGGAGCGCTTGCCGAGGCCGGCACCGTTGAGTTGATCGCTTCGACCTTTGCAGATGCGCCGCTCGCGTATTTCGACCAGGCCTGGCTCGATGACAATATCGCCCTTTCGAATCGCTTTCTGACGAAGATCTACGGCATGGCACCTTCTTCCGAGGTGTTCTGGATTCCCGAGCGGATCATTGACGAAGGGGTGCTGGCAAAGGTCAGCGCGGCGGGCTACTCGCATGTGTTCGCCGATCAGTTCCGTCATATCGTGGATCGCTTCGGTCGTTCGAGTGCCTTGCTCGACGATGGCTATCGGATCAATCGAATCAATGGGCTGCGGACGATGGTGATCAATGATGAGGCGTCGGCTTTCCGTTTTCTGAATACCGACAATGGGCTTGGCAACAGTCTACGGGGACTCATTTCAAGGAAGGCGCGCAGTGGTGAGCAGCATCAGATGCTGGTTCTATACAGCGATTGGTCCGACTTCAGGAACAAGGCAAATGCGGATGCCTACGACCGGAACGTCGCCTGGTTGGCGAGCCGCCCTTGGGTGGAGTTGGTCGGACCGGACCAGGTTGCGAGAGGTCAGGTAGACCTTTCGCTCCCGCCCGACGGCGGAGGTGATATGTTTGCCCCGGTTGAGCGGGGGAACACAACCTTCGGGCGCAAGCTCGGCCCGCTATGGCTCGATCATGCGACGCAGGGCAATTATGATTTCTGGTGGTTTGGTTCCGGTCAGGAGGAAAGTCTTCGCGACAAGGTCTTTGAGATCCGACCAGGCGTTCCGATTGCGACACCGGATGATGATTTCTACGGTGTTCAGAATTTCGACGGCACCGGGTCGGGCATTGCATCGGATGCATGGTCATCGGTGGCATCGCTGCCGGTCGATCGGCTCGGTCGATTGGCGCGGGGAACTTATCATGCTTCGACTTTCCTTGCGGGATGGCATGATGAAGACAACAACGACTTGAGAACCTACTCGACGGGCGATTTCATTTACCCGGATACGAGTTTCGATAATCTCGCGGCATTCTCCAAGCGGGCGCAGGCGCAGACGCGTTTTGCCGCGCGTTATGCTGAGGTGGCAAGCTGGGCGGCGGCACCTCCGAGCGAAACTCAAGCGATCGCCAAGGATGTCGATCTCGATGGGGAGGACGAATATGTGCTGATGAACGGAAAGGTCTTCGCGCTGTTCGAGAGGCAGGGCGGCCGTTGCGTCGCCGCGTGGACGCTGGCCTCCAATGGAGAAGCGATTCAGGTCGTGGGGAATCCACTTTCGGCAGCTGCATTCGAAACCGAAGACGAAGGAGACTCGAATCAAAATCCTGACGGCAGCGTGAGTGCCCGGCGGACTTCTGCCTTCAAAGACTGGTTCGCGAACGTGGGTTCCGGACAGTATGTGAACGACTACTACTCGTTTGCCGCCACTCCCGATGGGTGGGTCTTTACCTCGTCCGATGGGGCGATTGCCAAGACCGTGACCTTGGGTGATACGGCGGACACTTTGGTCGCGGATTACGCATTGAGCGGCAGTGTTGACAAACTCTTCGTGCGCTTCGGCCTTAGTCCGGATCTCGATGCCTTGCTGACCCAAGGGCAGGCAGGGCTTTCGGTGGCAGCGGTGAGTGGCGGGGTGGAAGTGAGAAACGTGAGTCCCGCGCTGAGTAGTCGGGCTGTCATTGGCCTCGATTCGAATGTTACCTGGCAGTCGACAGCGACGGATGACGATGCCGGCAATCAGGATACCATTCCGATGCGGAACCAGGCGCAGGTCCAACAAGTTGAAGTCGAAAGTCAGGGCACGGAGTTCCGGGTTTCGCTCAGTCTCGGTGTCACCTTTATCGATGAGGATGAGGACGGGCTTCCGACGGCCTGGGAAGACGACAATGAACTGGATGACGGTGATGCTTCAGGCGACAATGGAGCGAATGGTGATCCGGATGGTGACGGCCTGAACAACCTGACCGAGTGGCTGTTGGGAATGAATCCTCAATTGGATGACCGTTCGGCATATCCGAGAGTGACAATTTCAGCCAATGAATCAGGTGTGATGCTGAGTTTCCCGACGCTTCCGGATCGCATCTATCAGTGGGAGACGTCCAAGGATCTAAAAGACTGGGATGAAATCGGTGCTGCGATCTCGACGGAAGGCGCGGCCAGCCAAAACGTGATCGAATTCATGGGAGCGACGACCGAGCCGCTGCAATTCTACCGGATGAAGGTGGGTGGGCTGTAAACGAACAAGGCAAAGGTAGAATCAGAGTCCTTCCGCAAAGGGCCGGAGAAGAAAGCCGATGCCGTAGGCGAGGCCGGAGGCGAGCGCGCCGATGGCCAGGGTCTCGAGGATGCCCTTGATTTGGTTTTGATCGACGACGCGGGCTTTCAGGCTGCCGATGATGGCGAAGGAGATGGCGGTGAGCCCGCAGGCGACGGCGAAGGGCCGGTCGATCATGTCAGGTCTGACGAGCTCGATGAGGTAGGCGACGAGGGGGATCGCTCCGATGATGATGAAGGCCACGAAGGTGGCGATGGCGGCTGTCAGGGCGCGCGGCCGGTGGGGGCCGATCCCATGTTCCTCCTGAAGCATGGTCCGGACCCAGCGGGATTTGTCGGCGGTGATGACGTCGACAACCTTCTCCAACGTTTCTCCTTCGAATCCCTTGCGGGCGAAAATCTGGCGGATTTCCTCCCTTTCACCCTCCGGATGGATGTCGATTTCGAGCTCCTCCTCGCGCTTGGCCTTGGCGGCGGCCTGATTCTCCGCGCGGGTCCCGAGGAAGTTGCCGGAGGCCATCGAGAAGCCATCGGCGAGTAGGTTGGCGAGGCCCATGATGATCACGATTCCGGATGGCAGGCCGGCTCCGGCGACCGAACTGACCACGGCAAAGGTGGTCACTGCCCCGTCGATTGCTCCATAGACCGAGTCCTTGAGATAGTCTTGGGAGACGCCTGATGTCAGGCGGCGATGGATGGCCTCGGGAGTGTGCTCGGCGGCATGTTCAGGATGGTGCGACACGATGGCTCCGAAAGGGTGCTCGGATCCGATTTGCAGGTCAATGATCAGATCGACGAAGTAAAACTGGAGCAGTCAAGGTTTTCAGTCTTTTCGTTTGCTGTAAGTGCCTTGAGTCGGAAAATTGAAATCCCATGTTCCCAGCAATGATGGTCGCTGAATCTGCGTGGTCGGTGGTTCTTAGGCGTGGGGAATACGGAGAAGGACTTTTTAAGTCCTTTGCGGTGGAAGGGGGGTAAGATGGCTCTGGGGTTAGGCGAAAGGAGTTACAAACTCCTTCTCCATAGCGCTCCGCGCAAACTCATCGATGCCAGGAACCGAGTCGTCGTATCGGGCGTCATCTGAAGGAACTCTTTTCCATATGTCTTGCAGCGCGGCGGAATAAATATCACCGCTTGATGCTCCTGAGGTCGCTCGGAGAAGTGGGGCCTCTTTTTGTTGGAGGCTCCAGCCACGTGTTGCGTACTCCAGGGGATCTACAGGTTGGGATGCGGCACGGTGTAGAGACCGGCGTATCATTTATCCCTAGGGATCCGTGCGGACACGGTAGAAGAAATAGTCGTCGGTAGCGAGGACGCTATGGGTGGCGCTCACGACGTTGCCCGTGCCGGAGATGGCGCTGCCGGGGACGTCGGTCCAATCACCGGTCGAAAGATCGCTCCGAGACTGAAGAACGTAGTCGACACCGAGTTGACTCTCCCATTTCACCGTGACGATGTTGCCACTTCGGGAAATCGAACTGACCTTGAAGAACGAAGATCCATCCAGCGGATCAGTTTTGGCGATGGCTTCGTCCTCGTTGCTTTGTCCATCCGAGTCCTGGTCGCCGGCGGGATCCAGAAGGATGATTGGAGTGGTGGATGAGTCGGGATTTGGTGAACCGGTGTCCGATGATCCTGGAGTGGTGGAGGAGATCCCGGCGGAGCTCAGCGAAGTTACGGTCGCATAGTAGGTGTTTCCAAAGCTACCGGTGAAATTGACGGTATTCGATCCGTCACTGATCACCGTACCGTCGGCCAGGTCATTGCCGCCGGGTGTGGTGCCGATGTCGACGACGTAGGAGGTGATGTTGTCGTCGGGTCCGCCGGGAGGAGTCCAGGTAAAGGAACCGTTCGTGCCGATGGCGTAGTGGGTCGTCAGCGGCGCAGGTGAGGGTGGGGGAGTGACGTCATAAAGTTTGAGATACTTGGCTTCGTAGGGGCCTGCGGTCCAAAGAGCATTCTCGGTGGGGACCTTGAAGAGCTTGACTTCAAAGCCGGAGGATTTCAGAGCGGCGCCGCTGATGCCACTGCCCCATTGCCAGGTGTCGCGGCGTCCCGAGTCCTGCCCGAGGTAGGCGGCGATGTTCTTCGAGTTGTAGGTTCGACCGTCCTTTAGTCCGATCAGGGGTGCCAGTGCGGATGGGATCGTGAAGTTGTCGCTGTGATCGTTGTTGCGGTCCAAGTTGGTGAAGGCGAGGACGACATCCTTGAAGGCGGGAGAGGCATTGGCCTGTTCGTATTTGGCGACGGCGAAAAGCTTGTCGTTGAAGTTGTCGCCATTGAGGAACCAGCGGTTGACGCTGCGCAGGCTGGGGCTCGAGTTGCGGGCGGCATTGATGCCGGAGTAAACCTGGTAGAGTTGATCGTTTCCAAAGTTGGTGTCGTCCCAGATCGGATCGAGCGAGTTGTATTTCTTGAAGTGGCCGATCTGCTTGCCGAAGTTGGTTTCGTAGAAGTTGAATCCGTAGGTCCGCGAGATGCCGAGTTCCTGGCCCATGAAGATCATCGGAGCTCCGTCCATGGTGCCGGCAACCGAGTAGCGGACGAGGGCTTCGAAGGGATCGGTGTAGTTTTCCTCGTCGTGGGAAGTGTTGTTGATCAGGACGAGTCCCTGCCCGTAGCTGTTGCGGCGCTCTTCGAAGATCTGCCGGTAGTCGTTGGCGTTGCTCGCGCTCTTGAGCGGGAAGACGATGTT